>JAFGTL010000020.1 GCA_016934125.1 Candidatus Hydrogenedentota bacterium | reverse complement strand
GAAGCTGGCTGCTGTTCACCGGGCTGGTGGGCGCATGGCTGTCGGCCGTGCTCATCATTCCGCGGATCAAACGAATCGACACCGAGCATGGCATGATGACGTATCCGGACTTCCTCCGCCACCGGTATAACGCCCACGTGGCCATGGCGGCCGCCCTGATCTCGGGCATCGGATACCTCGGATTCACGGGCGCCCAGATGCTTGCGGGGGCCAAACTGGCCTCGGCCACCATTCTGCGGTTCGGGCCTTTGGGCATGAGCCCGCTGCTCTTCGCATTGCTCGTCATCGCCGTGATCACGGTGCTGTACACCGTGATTGGCGGGCTCAAGGCCGTCATCTACACGGATACCGTTCAGTGGCTCATCCTGCTCACCGGCCTCATCGCGGTGACGATCCCTGTAACCCTTTTCAAGATAGGTGGTTGGGCCGCGCTACGGGCGGCCCTGCCGCCCGAGCATTTCTCGCTCACGAATATCAGCGCCGTCACCTTCATCAACTGGATGGTGACCATTATCCCCATCTGGTTGGTAGGCATGACGTTATATCAACGTATGTACGCCTGCAAAGACGAACGGGAAGCCAAGAGAGCCTGGTATATCGCTGGTTTCTTCGAGTATCCCATCATGGCCTTCTCGGGCGTGTTCCTGGGCATGTGCGCGCGCGTCATGTTCCCCGATGCCGAGTCGGAGATGGCCCTGCCGCTCCTCATCCGCGATGTCCTGCCCGTCGGCGTCACCGGCATCGTCATTGCGGCGTACTTCTCCGCCATCATGTCCACGGCCGACAGTTGCCTCATGGCCTCGTCCGGTAACTTCGTCAACGACCTCCTCGAACGCTACTGCCTGCCGCAACTCACGGCCAAGCAGTCGATCCGGCTGTCCATGCTGGCCACGCTCGCAGTCGGGGTGGGCGCCGTCCTCCTCGCCGCCCAGTTCACCATGGTGCTCGATGCCATCCTCTACGCCTACGCGTTCATGGTGTCCGGCCTCTTCATCCCGACACTGGGCGCGTACTTCTGGCGGCGGGGGAGTTCGGCCGGGGCGTTGGCCGGCATGCTCGGGGGCGGCCTCCTCACGCTCCTGCTTCTCACCAAAGTCATCGCCCTGCCCGCGCCCGTGGCCGCGGTAGGATTCGACGCCAGCCTGTACGGAATCGCGCTGTCGGCCGTGTTGTACGTGGCCGTGTCGTTGCTTGTGCCCGACGCCGGCGAGGACACCGCCGCGCAGCCGGCCGCCGGAGGAAGCGTCGCGATTGCGGCGTCCGACGGATACGACAAGGTGGAGGCGTTCCAGGGCGCCCTCATTCAGCACGGCCCCTGCAATGATCGTGTCTATCTCATGAAACTCAAGGGGGCCGATCCGGAGCAGTTGGTGCCCGCGCTCAACGATCTCGCCGCGGAGAAGGGCTACACCAAGATCTTCGCGAAAGTCCCGGCGGGCAAACTGGCCCCGTTCACCGAGGCCGGATATGTCGAGGAGGCCCGGATTCCACGGTTCTACAGCGGCGCCGAGGACGCGGCCTTCCTCGGATACTACCTCGACGAGGAGCGGGCCGAACCCGGCAACGCCGAAGAACTCGAGCGTGTGCTCCAACTCGCCGAACAGAGACAGGCCCCGGGTGGCGGCCTCGATCCCTTGGCGGCGTCGATGACGCTCCGCCCATGCACGCCCGACGATGTCGAGCCTATGAGCGCCATCTACCGAACCGTGTTCCCGTCCTATCCGTTCCCCATCCACGACACCGCCTACCTGGCCGAGACGATGAAGACCGATGTGCGCTATTTCGGCATTCTCGCGGACGGCGGCCAACTCGTGGCCCTGTCTTCGTCCGAGATGGAGCGGGGCTCGCGCTCCGTGGAAATGACGGACTTCGCCACCCTGCCCGATTGGCGCGGCCATGGGTTCGCCGTCCACCTGCTCGAGGCCATGGAGTCCGAGATGCGCACGCTCGGCATGAAAACCGCCTTCACCATCGCCCGCGCCGTGTCGCCGGGCATGAACATCACCTTCGCGAAATCCGGTTACGAATACGGCGGCCGGCTCATCAACAACACCGACATCTCCGGCCATATCGAGAGCATGAACGTGTGGCACAAGGCGCTGTGACGGCCCCGCCGTGCCGGTGCGCTGCCTTGGTTGCCCGGACTGGAAAGCGCGCCGGCCCGTCGTGTAGGATCGTCTGTGTCGGCCTCATGTCCGGCTTGGTGAACGGGGATGGAGTAGTCCATGGCGTTCGCAAGGGCGTTGGGCGTCTGGGTGTTCCTCGCGGTTCTGGCCATCGCGAACGGCATCGTGCGCACCACGTGTATCGAGCCGCGGGTGGGCGAGTACGGCGGCCACGTTATCGGCTCCGCCGTCTTCGTCGTCGTCATCTTCGCCGTCACGTTCGTGTTCGTGGGGCGTCTCCCGGCACCCTCCCGGAAACGCCTACTGGGCATAGGCCTGTTCTGGCTGGCGCTGACTGTCGCGTTCGAGTTCCTCTTCGGCCGCGGCGTGGCTAAGGAGCCGTGGAGCGTGCTTCTGGCCGACTACAACATCTTTCGCGGCCGGCTATGGCTTGTGGTGCTCGCGGCCACGTGCCTGGCCCCGGCGATCTGCGGAAGACTGGTGGAGTGGCTCGACGCGCGGCGTCCGGACTGACTCGCGCGGATTCGTGGAAGGAGACTGGAACGGAATGGGGGAGCCTGCGAAGCCCACGCTCGTCATTGCGGGCGATGCGGCCGGGACGTTGAGCGGGCGGCTGGCGCGTCTCCGGTTGTCCGGAGAGCAGTACGCGTGTGAGGCCTGCCCGGATTACGACGAGGCCGGGCGTCGGCTCGAGGCGCTGGCCGCGTCGGGCGTGCCGGTTGGGGCATGCTTCGCGACGCCGGGTGGGGCTGACGGGCAACAGGCCCGATTCCTCGATACGGCGGCGGCAGGGCACCCGCTCGCGCCGCGGGTGCTCGTTGCCGAGAAAGGGGCGGGCCGCCTGCACCGCGTGCTCAACGACGGGCACCGGCTGGATCGATTCGTGCCGCTCGACTGCACCGACGCGGATCTCGAGCTCGCCCTCGACTCCATCCTGGCCCGGCACCGCTCACTCGCCCGGCTGTCCGCCGAGACGCGGGGGCGCATCGGCCGACACCTCTTCATCACGGGCGCCACGGGGTTCCTCGGGCTCCGGCTTGTGCGCGACTTGCTCCTCTGCACCGATGCGCGGCTGACGCTCTTCGTGCGCAACGCGGCGCGTCTGGCCATCGACGTACACGATTTCCCGGGCCGCGTCGAGGTGCTCGAAGGCGACATGGCCGCGCCGGATCTGGGGTTGCCGGGGCCGGCCCGGGCCGCCCTCGCCGAGTCGGTTGACG
>JAFGTL010000319.1 GCA_016934125.1 Candidatus Hydrogenedentota bacterium | reverse complement strand
GGCCTCCGGTGGTTCGGATGGCCCACTCTTCCGGGCCGAAGGAGTCGACGTCGAGCCCATGTTCCTGGGCATAGCGGGTGGGGCCGACGTGGATGCACGCGCCGGTGGCGGATGTGTCGGATTCCGCGACGATCTCGAACGAGCCGCCGGTGGCCTTGCCGAGATACTCGGCGAGTTCGCGGGCAGCCGTTTGCTCCGCCGCGGTGGGCGGATCGGCCAGGACGATAGCGGTAGAGGCCTGGCCGGCCTCGGCTACGTTGACGGTCCCGGCCAGATTGACGAAGGCGGTGGCGTGGCCTGAGATCAGCGCTGTCATGACGCCGATGGCGATGCTGGTTACAGCGACGGTACGAGACATGCCCTCTCCCCTTTCCTGCGTTGAATCAGCGCCCCAATTCGTCGAGCAGGGCTGCCACACGGGCCGCAACCGGGCCGGGCCGCCCCTCTCCCCCACACTGTATCCTGAATCGCGGGGACGCGTCCAGTGCGGCGAAGACAGTGGCCGCCCCGGCGCAGGCGTCGCGGCATCGGGCCTCATCGAGCGGTTCGAGCATGGCATCCAAGGGCTCGATCAGGGTGACGGGCCGTGGCGCGATGAGTGAGATGAGATCCGGGAGATCGAATTCTTCGAGGGCGCCATTGATCCAGAAGTACTCGCGGCACCGGTAGTACTGCGCCTGGACGATGAGTTCGTAGGAGGGGACGGTGCCGACGCAGAGGACGGCGGCGGGCCGCTCGTCGAATGCTCCGGCAAGGAGGGCCCAGACGCCGCCAAGCCCTTCCCCCACAAGTGCAATGGGCTGGCCGGCGAACCCTTCGCGCTGGGCAAGGTAGTCGAGTGCGCGGATGAGATCGAAGGCGCGCATGGCGGGCAGCGTCGTGTCGAGACAGGCGGCGTCCATGGCGGCAGCCTCGACTCGGAACTGAGGGTAGTCGAAGCGGGTGAGCGGGGAACGGGCTTCCGGTGCGCCGCGGGGATCGAGTTCGCCGGCGCCACGCACGTCGATGGAGCACACGGCGTAGCCGGCCCGCGCCAGGGACAGGGCGATGCACTCACCGTCAGGATGCCGGGGTTTGCCGTATTCGGCGGCGTGGAGCACCACGGGAAGCCGGGCGGGGGCTTGTTTCGGCGTGATGATTAGGGCGGGCAGTTCGATGCCCGGTTCCGGCTCGATGACGATCTTCTCGGACGCGAACTCGCCGGTGTCGAACGCGCCGGTGTGCATCGAGCGCGGCACCTCCCGGGCGGCGGGCACGGTGAGGCCGACGCGCCGAGCGATGGCGGGCCTGAGCGAGGAGCGCCATTGCTCGATGTCCGGAGCGGCAGGAGGCGCGGGGCGGCGGGTTCGGAGGAACGCGGCACGGCGGGCGTTCAGTGTCTGGCCGGTTTCGCTGTTGAGATCGCGGACAACCGAGCCGGAGGGAGTGCACTGGAGATCCTCGACGGACTCGGGGGCGAGCGGCGGCTCGTCCGCGCCTTCGGCCTCCTTGTCGAACCAGCGGTTTACCCAGGCGTAGGCGGCTTCGCGTTTGGGCCGCTCCATGTTGTGGACGCCGTCGACGAGGAAGAACTGGGCGCGATCCGGTGAGACGCCGAAGCCTTCATAGAAGCGGAGCATGTCATCGAACCGCCTGCGATGGCCCGATTCCTCGCCGGAGTCGCGTCCGACAATGAAGGCGCACGGCCGCGGCGGAATGAGGCCCAGGATCTCGTGGTCGATGAGGCCCCGGCCGAGCAGATAGGAGTTCTCCATGCTTCCGCCGGGATGGGCGGCGGCGCACACCTTGATGCGCTCGTCGGCGGCGGCGATGAGGAGGGCCATCTGCCCCCCGCCGGAGTTGCCGATGACGCCGAGCCGCTCGGGATCGACCTCGGGGCGAGAGGCGAGGTAGTCGACGGCACGGATGCAGTCCCAGGTTCGGTATCCGGAGAGGGCGCGGCCGACGAGCCAGGAGGGCCGGTTGAGGTAGTGGTGCTGAGACACGCAGACGGGCACCGTGGTTTCGCCGGTGTCGGGATCGAAGTACTCGTTGCGTTCGCCCTGGCCGATGGGATCGAGGCCGAGGACGACGTAGCCCTTGAGGACGAGGCCGAGACAGGCCTCGTGATACAGGTGATAGGCTTTGCCCTCGCCGGCGTGGCCGCAGGTGAAGAGGATGCCGGGCACGGGGAACGCGCGCTCTTTGGGCACGTAGAGATTGGCGACGCAGTAGAATCCGGGCTGGCTCTCGAAGATCACGTTCTCGATGGTGTAGCCGGGCCGATCCAGCGTCCTGGCGATTCGCGGATTGAGGGGGCATTTCGGCGAGAAGTCGCCGAAGTACTCGGGGAGCCGCGCGCGGATGGCCTGCTGCCGGCGGCGCCACGCCTCGGGGCTGTCAAGGCCGGCGAGTTCCTGGTTCCGGGTTTCGGTGGCCCGTTCTACGGCTTGGCCGATGAAGTGGGGCAGCGTGCTGCGGACGCGGGCCTGCTCGATGGGTTCCTCATGGATTCGGAGCGTCGGTGGGATGGCAAGTTGCGCATCGGGGAGGCGCTCGCCCTGGAATCCGCCCGCCGGTTCAAAGGCGACGGCATGCACGCGGCAGCGCCCGCCGCGTCCGTGTAGAACAACCCGGCTTCCTCGCTGGATGTCGACGTCGGGGAAGCGGATCTCGCGGAAGGCTCCGTGAGCGCCGGCGGCCTCGGGCGTTTCGTCCAACCGGCACAGGCCGACTTCGCGGTCGTTTACCCGGACGGTAACGTCGGAATCGCCCGCGGATTCGTGCAGATAGCTGAGGATCAGGTGGTAGCGGGCCGTTTCGCCGTAGAAGCGGACTTCCGCGCACCCCTCGGCGGCCCCGCGCGGCAGTTCGAAGACAGCTTTCTCCTCGCGGCGGCCCAGGGCGTAGCCTTCGAGGTGCCAAGCATCGGATGCGGCGTAGGTGAAGCGGGCGCCTCGTGCGACGCCCGGGGCCACTTGGCACGGCGTGCCCGTGAGGCAGAGATCGTCATACCAGGCGGCGCCGACGCCATCGAGTTCGAGATACACCATGGCGTAGGCGGTGCCCGCGGGCACGCGGCCCTCCAGATGGACTTCCGTCCACTCGGAGGCAGCCGATACCTTCGAGGAAGCGGGTTGGGCCAGGATTGTGCCGTCGGCCGCCATGCAGTACAGCCGGAGAAAGGCGGAGCCTTGGGCGAGTTGGGCACGGATCCACCCGCTCAGGGCGTATTCGGTGCCCGGTTCGAGGCCGAGGTCGCACAGGTGGCCGGTTCGCCACCGGCTGAGATCTGGCACGCGGTTCTCGATCTTGAGGCTTCGTTCGCCCGAGCGTTGGACGGTGGAATCCCAGGACAAGGCCCGCTGCATGTCGGAGGGTGTCCGACGCCCCCACTGGGCGGGTTCCCATCCGTCGGCAGACTCGAATCCGGGATTGGGAAGCAGGTTCGGTTCGGGAGGATTCTGGGCCGGGGCCGTCAAGGCCGAGACGGCGAAGCAGAGGACGGCGGCGGTTCTGGACAAAAACAGGAACCGGGCATTCGGCATAGTGTCGACTCCCCCTCACGATTGTGGATCTCAACGCGATTCGGCCGGCTGCACCCCGCCGTACGAGACGAACTCGGCGTACGCGGATTGGTTCTTCCAGGAAGCCCGAAGCCAGTCGCCGGAGCGGGCGACGGTCGACACGCGGAGTTCGTCGACGCCGCCGTGGAATCGGGGCGCGCTCTGCCCGCGGTTGTCGCCGCCGACTCGATGGGTGGTCGAGAAGGACACGTCGGTGCCGGCACCCTCGATGAATCTGTCTTCACGCCCGTCGATGTAAAGCGCGAATCCGCCGCGGGCTTTGTCCCTCACCCAGGCGACGTGATGCCAGGCGCCGTCGCGGAGGTCGGTGGCGCCCGCCTGATCGATCTCGCCGCCGTTCCAGAACATGCGCAGTTCGCCGCCCTGCCGGATCTCCCAGTTCGAGCAGGGCGTGTCCCGGAAGTTGCCGAGCAGAATCCCGACGCGTTCGGAAGGCTCGAGCCCGCCCGAGCCCGCGGTCGGCACGTTCACCCAAGCCGACACGGTGATGTCGGAGTTGCCGATGGGAAGCAGCCCCGGCAGGACGAGGGAGTCGTCTGCGCCGTCGAGGGCGAGGGCCGCGCCGATGACGCCGCTGGCGTCGCAGCGGGGCTCGCCCTCCGGTTCAGCGTGGTTCGCGGCGGGGGACGAGTCGGCCCGGGGGCCATCGGCCTCGGTGAAATGCCATACGCCGGCGTAGCGCGCGGCCCAGGTGTCGCCATTCGTGGCATAGGCAGGCGGCTCGGATGCGGCGGGATTCCCCCAGCAGGCGAGGATCGCCGTGTCGCGGCGGGCCAACCGGGGAAGCTCTACCCAGACGCGGGAATCGCCCTCGGGGTTCCATTCCTCGATCTCGTAGTTGAGAAAGGTGGAGCCCTCCGGATCGATGAAGCGGAGGTCGCCGCCGGTGGCCGAGGCGAACTGATCGTAGTCGAAGCCAGGGCATGAAGGGCCGAGAACGACGAGTGCGGGGAAACCGTCGAGGGCTTCCTCGCCGTCGTAGCCTGAGAAGACGATTTCGAGCCCGTGAGGCCAGGCGGCCAGATCGGTGTGGTCGGCGATTGTGACGGTGGCCTGGACGGAGTCGCCGAGGGCATAGGGGCCGGGGGCCAAGGCCAGCGTGACAGACTCCTCCGGTTCCGCGATGGAGAGATCGTCGACAGGGATGACGGGGACGTCGACGCTTGCGCTGCCGGCGGGAATGGTGACGGAACCCGCGATGGGCTGGAAGTCGCGGCCGGATTCGGCGGTGCCTGCAATGGTGAACTGGACGGTGAGATCGCGGCGCGTCGCATTGGCGGGCCGGGAGATGGTGAACGTCCCGGTGTCACCACCGATTTCATCCGCCCGGGGATCGGCCGCGCGCACGGTGACGGCTGCGGTGGTGAATGTGCCGGACTCGGGGGCCCACGCGTGGCCGTAGGAGTTCTGGGCGCGGAAGCGATAGTAGTAGTCCTCGCCGGGTGTGAGGCCGGGCAGGGACGCCGCGAGTTGGCCGTTGTCCAGCCGTTCGAGGGGCGTCGTGTGGGCCCACGCGGCCGCGTCGACGCCGCCGTCCGCGGGGCCCCAGAATGCGGCGGCGGACGCGGATGCACCGCCCTCGCCGAGCAGGCGCCCGGGCAGATCGGCGGAGGTCGCGGTGACGTGGATAG
>JAFGTL010000318.1 GCA_016934125.1 Candidatus Hydrogenedentota bacterium | reverse complement strand
CTTCCAAACCTGCCGCCCCGGCCCCCAGATCCGTCCTCGGCAGAACGCCCACTCTGCCTATTGACTTCTACCTATCATGGATGTCCCTTCATTTCGTCCTCTCATTTCATCCCCTCTCGTCGCACTTGCCATTCTGATCACTTGCCAAACCTGGGGTATTGCGCGTGTTACCACGCGATGTTGACGCGGCCCGTCACGTGCTCGACGACATAGTGCGTGCCGAGGGCCGGATCGCCCTGGACACATTCGACTCTACCTTTGTGATAGGGATAATGCGAGTTGACGGCGATCCGCACGTTGGCCACGTCGCGCGAGGTGTCCGGATAGAACCGGACGGTAGCGTCTTCGAGGCCCGTCACATCGAAGCGCCGCAGCACGCCGTAGTGGCCCGGGGACAGTTCCCGGCACGACACGAGGCCGTGGTGCTGGCCGTCGACGAACACGCGGCACTCGCGGTGCCACGCCCGCGGCATGGTGTAGGCCGACTCGCCGTTATCGAGCCACGTCTCGTGGCCGAGCAGCACGGGCGCCCCCTGGGGGAACCGGAACCGCTGCGTCACGGTGGTGTCGGGGCTGTAGCCCGAGAAGAAGAAGCCATTGTCGCGGCGGGCGACGCACACGAGCGGATTGCGCTGTTCGGGCACGCGCTTGTCCACGGCGAGGCGGTATCCGAATCCGTCGAGGGCGAACCGCATGAGGAGTTCGCCCCGGAACCACGCTTTCGGATCGTCGTTCGGCAGGAGGCGGGCTCCCTTGTGGTAGTAGTTCGTGTTGACGCCGCGCACCCAGGCCAGGCGGCCGCCCTGCCATTGGTCGAGTGCGCGGGCTGCGGCGATCACGCGGTTCGCCCCGTCCTGCGTGGCCGACGCGAGCACCTCGGCCGCCGTGCCGCGGCGCACCGCGCGCAGGCCGCCGCCGCCGGTGAGCGGCCGGTGGCGCAGGTAGGTGGGCCAGTCCGCCGCATCGAGCGTATCGAGGTTGAAGGCTAGTTCGACGGCGAAATCGCCGTCGGCGGGCTCGCCGAGTTCGACGTCGAGCAGATCGAGCAGGGCATCGCCGGCATGTTCGAGCGGCCCGTAGAGGAGCACGCGGCCGCCGGCGCGCACCGTGTCGAGCAGGGCGGCTTCGAGGCCGGTGCCGGCATCGGGCACGATGGACACGAGCACGGATTCGGCGTAAAGGCCCGGGCGCGTCTGGCGCGACGTGAGGAAGTTGCGCGTGGACACGACGGTGTTGACGGGGAATCCGTTGTTGACGGCCTGGCGCATAAACCAGTCGCCGAACAGGACTTCCTCGACGCGGGGGGCGGCGCCGAAGGTCATGTCGTGGTATTCGTCGAAGGGGTATATCCACACGACGGGCCCGGGCTGATCGGGGCTGTCGGCGCGGCCGCGGAGGATATGGGGGATGACTTCGTTGGGCACCTCGACGGGGAGTTCGCCGAAGGAGTTGTCGACGGTGAGGAAGAGGATCGAGGTGGGCAGGCGTACCGCGCCTTGGCCGTCGATGCGGGCGACGGACATGGGCAGGTAGATGTCGTGGGGCTCGCGGCCGTAGCGATCGAGCCACGGGCTGTTCAGCCACCACGGATCGTGGGTGTAGTAGCGGAACGGGTAGTCCTCGCCGGGGATCTCGGCCATGTGCGACATGTAGCCCACCAACTCGAGGCCGAAGTCGCCGTCCAGGGCCGCCCAGGGCGAATTGGGCGGCGGAACCATGTTGAATCCGCCGGTGTAGATCTCGCGCTGCGGCACGCCGTCCGCGGCGAGATCCATGCCCGTCGACAGGTTGGTGCCGCGGGTTTCGATGAGGAACTCGGGGCATTCGGCGCGGAACAGGCGCCAGAAATCGAGGATCTTCTCGCGAAGGGGCGGTAACTGGGCCGTTTCAAAGCGTTCCCCGTCGAATACCGCGCCCGTGCAGCCCCAAGTTTCCAGGCCGAACCCGAATCCGTTGGAGAGCCAGATGTAGTCGAAGTGGAGATCGGTAAGAAACTGCTGGCATTGCCGGCCGAAGAAGGTGCCGAAAGGCGTATTGTCGGGAATCCCGTCCGGATAGCCCGCGTAGGACTCGGTGTCGCCCTTGAGCACGGAGTAGCTGCACACCATGGTGCCCTTGCCCATGGTGTTGCCGAGGCACACCTCGGGATGGAGTTCGTACTTGAACCGCGAGCGGGCGAACTCGGGGCCGGGATCGAAGGTGGCGCCCACGCGGACGGGTTTGCCCGTAACCTCGGCCCCCACGCGCCGGAGCGTGGCCACGATCCGCTTCAAGTCGCCGTAGGTGACGGTGGGCGGGTTGTCCATGTACAGAAAGGCCCGCTGATGGAGGGAGAGGTGCTCGGGGCCGGAGCCCACTTCGATGTCCGAGTTCGCCCCGCCGATGTAGCGCGCCCACTCCATTTCGTCGTCGAGATCGCCCTTGTACACGAGGATCTCCGAGCCGTCCGATGTCCACAGCAGCACCGACACGCCGTCCGCGTGCCGCGTGAGCGGATCCCACTGCCGGAACAGTTCTTCGCAGGTGGCCGTGATGTAGGCGTCGTCCAGCGACTTGAACGGTTTGATGCTCATTTCGAGCGTGACGTTCTTGATGCCCGGGTATTCCTTGACGTGTTCCATCGGCCGCTCCCCGGCGGCGCCGGCCGCGGCTGCCGCCAGGCCAAGCCCCGCTATCGCTATCCACTTTCGCATCGACTCGGACGCTCTCATCGCAATGGCTCCTCGATTACGGTTTCACAATCACGGCTTCGACGCCGAGCACGTCGCCGATCTTCTTCAATTCCGCCGCGTGGTGGCCGATGCCGAGGGCGTAGTGATGGGTCGGCCCTTCCATCACCCAGGCGCGCACGAAGTCCTTCGTGTTGGGCGCGAAGAACCCCCGCGTGTTCGTGTTGCCCGTAGGCGGAATGGGCCCCTTGCGCGACTCGCCCTCGCCGATGACGAACTTGATCCGCCCCTCGCCCGTGGACGAGATCCCCAGCATGGTGATTGGGCCTTCTTTGAGTTTGAACTCGACTGACGCGCCGCTGCCTGGTTTGCCGTGGTACTTGATCAGGCTGCGGAGGACGGGTTTGCCGTCGGCGATCCGGATATGGGCCGGCCCGTCGTGGCCCACGAGAATGAAGTCCTCGTTGAAGTCGAAGGGATGGAACTCCGCGAAGCTCCCGCCGATATCGAGCCGATCCATGATCAACATGGCCACGCAGGTTTTGATGTCCGCCTCGCCGCAGATGGGGATGCCCGCGCCGGTGAGCAGGGAGTTGCCCACGATGAGCGTGGTCGCCACGGTCCGGTGCTCGGAACCCTGGCGGCCCTCGTAGTAATAGGCCATGCCCGTCAAGTCGTAGTCGTCCACGAGCCGATCCAAGGCCACGGCGGTCCGGGCCGCCTGTTCGAGATCCTCGGGCGTCAGTCTCCGCGTCACCGGATCGCTCTTCGGATCGGGCATGTCGAACTCGTCGAGGATCGTCTGTTTCTTGGCGGCCACCTCGCCGTCGTCGACGGTCTCGTAGCAGCGGAGGAGGTCGTCCACTTCGAGCAGCGGCACGTGGCATCCGAAGGCGGCCGAGATGGCCGTGGGATCGGCGTGCATGTCGTACATGGCCTCGAGCACGTGGCCCATTAGGCCGATCCGCGCGCCCTTGAGGTCATGGAGCACCTTGGCGATTTCGCACCACTGCGCGACGTGGGCGCGGGCGTCCTCGTCGCCCGTGAGCGTGCCGATCACCACGTCGTCCACGGGCCGCCCCATGCGGATGGCGACGCCGGTGAACTCGGGCACGCTGCAGATGCTGTCGTTCTCGAGTTGCATGGCCGTTTTGGCCTGCGAGTAGTCGAGGGCGCGCATGGGCTGGAGCGCGATGAGCACGAGGGGCGCCGTGGCCGCGCGGATGATGGGCGCAAAGGTGGACGACGTCGCATAGGTGAGCATGTTGCAGAACACGACATCGAGGTTCGCGGCGGCCATGGCATCCGCGGCCGCATAGGCCTTCGGACTCGAATCCACCATGCCGAAGTCGACGACGTCGACGCCGTTGGCGCGCACCGCGTCGAGAAAGGTGGCGTGGTGGGCCATGAGCCGCTCGAGGAGCCCCTCGAATTGCGGCCAATACGTCGCGTGCCCTACGCCGAACACGCCCACCCGCCCCGTCCGCTCCCGCCGTCTCGTAATCATGGCCGTTCCCCTGCCAAGAAGAAACCCTTCGCCACACACCGGCCCCGCATTGTACTCCGCCCCGACGGCGCAAGGCGAGTGGGGACGGCGGTGAAGGGCATCACGCCTATCTGAAGAGTGCTGCCCGGGCTCGGCGCGCCTGGAGAGGATGGCTCGCCCTTACAGGGCTCGAACTCGTTGGACGCCCTGTAACCCAGGCCGTTGGCCTGGGCTGGTATAGGTGCGCCTTTCAGGCGCATGGCCGCGGAGCGTGCGAAACCCGGGCGCCCGAGACGGCGCTTCGGAAATGTCCCGTGATTCCGCCTGGAGCTCGCGGGTGAACGGCTGGCGCTGAAGGACACGCGACGTTCCTGCGACACGTGCAAGACCGCTCGCGGGTGAACTGAAGAACGCGGAGCGTTCTTCCAGGGCGCCCGATGGGCGCCCCGCGCCCACCGGGCGCGCGGCTACCTGAGTTCGAGCAGTTTGCCCTGGAGCGAGTTGATGGATTCCTCGCACTGGCCGAGATCCTCGATCAACCCGTTGTATGCGGTGGACGTCGCGTCATCCTCGAAAACCAACTCGCCGTCGCCAACCGCCCAACGGCCGCCATTCTTCTCGAGGAGATCGAGTATGGCGAGCATGGTCTGGCCATACTTGACGTGCGTCTCCATCAGCGGCACAAACACGGGCTTCTGGAGTTCGTACGTTCTGCGAGCGCCTGTGATGGCTCCCTGGGCTCGCCCGCCATGTGCCCCGGCCTCGTCGAGTTTGGCCTGGAGCGTGGCCAGCATGCTTCCGTGGTAGGCGAGGTATCGCTGCGTTTCGCTGACGTACTTGTTCAGGATGGCCCGTTGGGCGGCGTATTCGGCTTCGGTGGTGAGTAACGAGTAATCCAGCACCCGTGGCTCGCACACCGCCTCGAACGAGGTGTTCCACCGGTGCCCGTTTGCCCGAGTCTCCTCGACGAACGCGTCCATCGCACCGTAGAAGCGCTTCTCCTCGTCGCCGGTGGCGGTTTCGGACAACTCTTCAAAGGTGGACTCGATCTTGTCCGCGTGTTGCTGGGCCATCGCGCCCAGTTCGGCCTGATCGATGTCGCCCTCGGCGATGCGTTTCCTCATTTCGGCCTGGCTTGCCTGGAGGTCATCCATGGCCTTGGACTCCTGTATCCGCCACGCGATCTGGCCCACCTGCCCGAGAACCGCCAGCGTCAGGACTACGTTGAAGGTCACGCTTGCCACCGGCTTCTTCTCTTTGGACAGCCGCCACGCCACCCACGCGAAGAAGCACGGCAGCAAGGCGAGCCCCATCATCCTGCCTGCACAGCTTCCGATCATGTACGGCGTCTTGTCCGGCACCGGGATGAAGAGAACGACCACTGCAAGCAGCACCACGGCCAGATACGCCTTGTTGAACGAGGAAAGCATATTCCCCCCCTTCAGTCAGTCCCTTTACTGCACACCCGGCCCGCATTCTACCCTGCGCCGGCCTCCCAACGCGACTGCGTGCCGCGGGGTTCGGCAGG
Organism: Candidatus Hydrogenedentota bacterium; assembly: GCA_016934125.1. Taxonomy (GTDB): domain Bacteria; phylum Hydrogenedentota; class Hydrogenedentia; order Hydrogenedentales; family SLHB01; genus JAFGTL01. The sequence goes on along the minus strand of JAFGTL010000318.1, from coordinate 1,924 downwards.
GGTGTGCGAAAACCCGCGAAATCGCGGGACACGTAGTCGCGCCGAAGACGGCGCTTTGGACATGTCCCGGGATTTCGCCCGGCGCCCGCGGGTGAACGGCTCGCGCTGAAGAACGCAGCGTCCCTCCTACACGTCCAACGAGCGCTCCGCTCAAATGCCTGCGCGCTAGGCGCCGGCGATGCGCGGCATCCGGGTGGGCTCGCGCTGAATCTCGGCCTGCACGAATTCGAGCAGCATCCGGCTCTTGAGTTCCGCGGCGGCGGGCTCGTCCCACAGGTTGTGCACTTCGCCGGGATCCTCGACGAGATCGAACAGCTCGCCGTATTGGGCGTCGCGGTAGACGGTGATTTTGTAGCGATCGTTGATCAAGGTGCGGAGGTCGACGAGGGTGGGCTGGTGCCGGTTCTCGACGAGGGCGTGGGCGCGGGCGGGGGCGCCGCCGCACCAGGTGTCGAACTGGTTGACGCCCTGCATGAGGCCGGGCGGCTCGATGCCGGCCGCGGACAGCAGCGTGGGCGCGTAGTCCACGTTGGACTGGAGCGCGCTGGACACGGCGCCGGCGGGCACGTGGCCCGGATACCGCACGAGCATGGGGAGGCGCAGCATGTCTTCGTAATGGAACGGGCCTTTGGCGATGAGGCCGTGCTGGCCGAGGAAATGGCCGTGATCCGTCGAGAACGCGACGACGGTGTTGTCGGCGATGCCGAGTCGATCGAGGGCCTCGAGGATCCGGCCGATGGCCTGATCCATGAAGGAGATCATGCCGTAGTACGTGGCGATGTCCCGTTTGAGTTGCTCTTCGTCGTGGAGGTGTGAGTGGAACCCGTGGTTGCAGTGCTTTTCGAGGTACATGGAGAAATCGGGCTTTCGCTCCTGGGTTTTCCGGAAATGGGGCGGCATGCCGTCCAGTTCACCGGGCACAAGCCGGCCCGGTTCCATGTCCTCGGGCCAGTACATGGACGCCCAAGGCTCGGGCACGAGGTACGGCGGGTGGGGATCCATGAAGTTGGCGAACAGGAAGAAGGGGTTGCCCTGGGCGACGCATTCCTCCATGTTGGCGATGGTGCGCTCGGCGGCCCATGGGGTGTAGTGGTATTGCTCGGGAAGTTCCCACGCGCCGCGGCGGCCTGAGGGCACGTCGCGGCCGTCGTATTCGCGGAAGTAATCGCGCCAGTTGGTGAGCCCCTGTTCCTCCATCCAGATGGCGTAATGCTGGCCGACGTGGGACTCGTCGGCGTGGTTGCGGCACACCTCGACGTGGTCGAACCCGTACCACGGCCCGGTGAACTTCCGCCAGAAATCGAGATCGCGGAGGATGGGCTGGCATTCGAGGGACTCGCTGCCCGGCTCGGATCGGAGCGGCTGGAAGTGGGCCTTGCCGATGAGGATTGAGCGGTATCCGTGCTCCTGGAACACGTCGCCCACGGTCGGGGTGTCTTCGGGCAGTTTCACGCCGATCGTCCAGCAGTGATGCCACGCGGGATACAGGCCGGTGATGATGCTCGATCGCGCGGGCGAACACACCGGGTTGCAGGTATACGCCCGATCGAACCGGGTGCCCTCCGCGGCGAGCCGATCCAGGGCGGGCGTCTGCAACCGCGGATTCGTCACGCCGAGGGTGCTGTAGTGTTGCTGGTCGCTCGTGATCAGGAGAATGTTGGGGCGCTCGTTCGTCGGCATGTCGTCAATCCTCTGTCGGTTTCCGGGGCGCGGCCACCAAGGCCGGGCACTCTCGCCACTGTACGCGCAAGGCGTGCGCGCGCGCAACACGAGTACCCGTGCCGCGGCGGGTGCGCACGTGCTACACTGTCCGCCGTAGCAGGCATTGAGGGCACACGACAGGCACGGAGGACACGGGCGATGGCGCCAGAGGACGGGAACGGGGGCGGGTATCAGCGGCCCTCGTGGGACGAGTACTTCATGG
>JAFGTL010000317.1 GCA_016934125.1 Candidatus Hydrogenedentota bacterium | reverse complement strand
GTCCAAGGGCGGCATCATGCTCACGATCACCGCGACGAACCCGAGCAACTACCTCCGCAATATCCGCGTCATCATGCCGGGCGGCCGCTCGGCCGACGATGCGTTCCTGTATCTCGAGGAAGCCCCGGCTGATGCCCCCCAGACCTTCGAGAGCTTCGAGGACACCTACACCAAGAACATCTTCCATCCCATGTTCCTCGACCGCCTTCGCTCCTACAAGGTGCTCCGTTACATGGACTGGATGGAAACCAACTGGTCGGAGCAGGAGTTCTGGGCCGATCGCCCGGCCCCGTCGAACGCCCGCTGGTCGGTCAAGGGTGCGCCGGTTGAAGTCATGTGCGACCTGGCCAACACGCTGAGCGCCGACCCCTGGTTCTGCATCCCTCACCTGGCCACCGACGACTACGTCGAGCAGTTCGCCACCATCGTCCGCGACCGCGTGAGCGCCGACCTCAAGATCTACATCGAGTACTCGAACGAGACGTGGAACTACCTGTTCAGCCAGGCCCACTACGCCCTCGAGCAGGGCGAAGCCCTCGGCCTCAACAGCAACGTGTACACGGCTGCGGTGCTCTTCCGCTCGAAGCGCTCCGTCGAGATCTTCCAGATCTTCGAGCGCGTGTTCGGCGGCACGGAGCGCCTCGTGCGCGTTATGGGTTCGCAGGTCGGCAGCACCTGGGTCAGCCGTGAACTCCTCTCGTACAACGACGCCTACCTGTACACCGATGCGGTCGCCGTGGCCCCGTACTTCGGCGGTTACCTCGGCGCCCCGGGCGAACTCTCCCGCGTGACGGCCATGTCGCTCGACCAGCTCTTCGTGGAACTCCAGACGGTCGCCCTGCCGCAGGCCATCGCCTGGATGCAGGGGCAGGCCTCGGTCGCGGCCGAGTTCGGTGTCGAGTTGGTCGCCTACGAGGGCGGGCAGCACCTGGTGGGCTACTACGGCGCCGAGAATGATGCGACCCTGAACGCCCTGTTCGATGCGGCCAACGACGACATGCGGATGGGCGCCCTCTACGACACGTACCTCAGCGCCTGGCAGAACGCCGGCGGCGGAATCTTCATCCACTTCTGCAACTGCATGGGTTACAACAAGCACGGCCGCTGGGGCTCGCTGCGCAACATGTACCAGAGCCGCGAGGATGCCCCGAAGTTCGACGCGATTCAGCGCTTCATCGAAGCGGCCCAAGCCGAGAACCCGCAGTATCAGTACGTCGGTTAGCCGGACTCAACGAGAACGAAAAGGGGGTCCTGGACATACCGAAGGGCGCTGGCGCAAGCCGGCGCCCTTCGGCTTTGTCTGTGCGCCGGCACCGGCACGCTGTGCTCGCGTACACCCCATGGGGTGGGGGTCATAATCGGCAATTTCGCATTTTTCAGCCCGACTGTATACAATATGTTGTGTTCGGGGAAAACATGTGATACAGTATGCAGAACATGCGCGGTGTTTGAGCCGCATTTTGTCAACTGTTTCCCGGCCCGGCGCCACATGCGCCCGGCAAACCGAACAGGACGGACAACGCATGAGTGAGAGCGACGCAGGCCCGGACCAAACCGTAGTGGCGCAGGAGTGGCTCGAACGGGGATTCAGTTGCGACCTCGCGAGCGATCCCCCGGACACGGTGTGGGAGGATTTCGTCCATGACATGGACGAACTGATCCTCGTGCTCGAGGGGGAGATGGAACTGGAACTCCCGGGTGAGACGGTGCACCTGGAGTCCGGGCAGGAGTTCCTGGTGCCGGGGGGCGTGCTGCACACGCTGAGAACGGCCGGCGCGATCCCGGTGGTGTGGCTGAGCGGGCTTGCGAGGGAACATGCGTATACGGATTAGGTGGGCGGGCCACGCGCTCGAGGGCGCGCTGGACGACACGCCGACGGCGCAGAAGCTGCTGGAGGCGCTGCCGTGTTCGTCGACGGCCAACACCTGGGGCGAGGAGGTCTACTTCGAGGTGCCCGTGGCGGCGGAACTCGAAGCGGCCCCGAAGTGCGTGGTGGCTCCGGGCACCATCTGTTTCTGGGTGCAAGGGTCCTCCGTGGCGCTGCCCTACGGGCCGACGCCCGTGTCCGAGGGGAAGGAATGCCGGCTCGTGACGGCCGTGAACGTGCTGGGCCGGCTCGATGGCGATGCCCGGCTGCTCGCGTCAGTCCGTCCGGGCGATCCGATTATCGTCGAGCGCGCGGACGCGTGATCCGGGCCCGGCGCGACGGGGCTCCCGCAACGGGGTGGTGAGAAAAGGGGGGCCGGCAGGCCGGGTGGGATTCGCGTTTTGGCACTGATGGGCACGAAGCGGAAGTGCCGACCTGCCGGCGTCCGGACAATTCGGGACGACCCCGGGCCGCCCTGCGCGGGCGGGGGAGCCGCCACCGCTCGCCCGGTCTTGGGAGGCGGTGCGCCTCTCGGGTGAAGGAGAGCATAACGCGTGCCACGCCTCCAGTTGTCCGCGATGTACGGGCGTGCCCCGGCGCTTCGACGGAGGCAGTGCCGGCTCGGTGCCGCCTTACCCCAATTGCATCAAGGGGTTGCGGAGGACCGCCATGGCCCCGGGCCGGCCGGTGAGCCTACGGCGGCCGGAGGCATCGGCCGCCGGGTGTGACGAAGCGGAGCGCCCTATTCACGTCAGTCTGTGCGTCTTTTCGTCACTGTGACGGCCGAACCCGGGCCGGGGCAAGGCGTTATGGGCATCGCGCGTTGTGGAACCGGGATTAGGCCGGCCGTCCGCGGCGTTCCGTGAAGAAGTGGGGAAACTCGATGGAATCCGACACCGATACGAAACAACCATCGCCGGCACCGGCAGGTGAGACCGGCGCGCGGGGCGCTGTCCCGGACGGTGGGGCCAGCTCCCAGGGCCGGGCGTGCATTCCCGGCTCTATTGCCGGCAAGGCTGCCCTGGTGGCCGGCCACCTGTATGGCGCGGCCCTGATGCGCGCGCTGACGCTGCGCCACCGGTGGTTTGTGCGCAACGCGCGGCCGCTGGCCGCCCACCTCGAAGCGGAGGTGTTCCGGCGGCTTCGGGAGGATCGGGTTGCGTGGCTGGAACTGCGCGTCGAGGAAACGGTGGATGGCGGCCGGCAACTGGTGGGCACGGCCGACGATCGCAGCTTCCGGTTCCCGGGCGCCCACGCCCTTGTGGAGTTCATGGGGCGCGCCGGCCTCGAGGCCATCCGGCTCGACACCCAACTCGAATCGGGGCAGATCGTCGAGGCCCTGATCGCGCTGCTGTACGTCCGCAGCCGGCTGGACTCGGCGGCGCCGGGGGAGCCGGGCTACACGGCCTGGGCGAAGGCGCGCGTGGCCGGGGCCATGCTCGGGGCGGAGGGGTATCACAAGTTCTGCGCCGAAATGCGGTTCTATCCCGAGGAACGGCGCTACGACGTGCACTACTCATACTGCGAGTTGCTGTTCTCGCGCGTCATCACCACCTACGTCGAGCACCGCCCCCGGTTCGGCGACCACCGCGTCCTGTTCCGCACGGCGCCGCGGGCGGCGCTGGCGGCCTTGCTCGTGTTCTCCGTGCCGGCGGTGCTGATCCTGTGGAACCTGTATGCCGCGGCGGTGGCCGTGGTGGCCCTGGGCGTGCTTGCCGCGCTCCTGACGGGCCTCGGCATCCACACGCTCGGCGCGGTGCAGTATACGCGCGAACACCACGACCTCCTGTTGAAGGAGTACTACGATCGCATCGGGATCCTGTCCCGGTTTCCCGAGGCCAACCCGAACCTGGTGGTGAAACTCGGCGAACGCGGCCAGGTGGTGTACACCAATCCGGCTACGCGGCGGTTCCTGCGCCGCGTCGGGGTGGACGAGGCGGCCTGCGAACGGATCCTGCCGGACGATCTGCCCGGCCTCGTCGCGGAATGCCTGAGCGATGCGTCCTCGTCGCACGAGGCGGAAGTGCGCCGGTTCGGCCGCCATCTCCGCTTCACGCTCACCGCGTTCCCGGACGAGCGGGCCGTCATCGCCGCGGGCAGCGACGTCACCTACCTGCGCAAGGTGGAGCAGGAACTGCGCGTGCTTAACCAGGGGCTCGAGCGCCTCGTCGAGGAGCGCACCCACGAGCTGCGCGAAACCCAGGACGTCACCATCCTCAGCCTGGCGGGCCTGGCCGAGACGCGGGATCCGGAAACCGGCCAACACCTGCAGCGGACGCGCGAGTACGTGCGCGTGCTGGCCGAGGCCCTCCGCAGCCATCCCCGGTTCGAGGACGTGCTCGACGATCAAGTCATCGAGCACCTGTACAAGTCCGTGCCGCTCCACGATATCGGGAAGGTGGGCGTGCCGGACGCCATCCTGCGCAAGCCGGGCCCGCTCACGGACGAGGAGCGGGAGATCATGCGGCAGCACACGGTGTTCGGCGGCGACGCGCTCCGCTCGGCCGAGGAGCGGCTCGGATTCGACTCGTTCCTGGGCGTGGCGCGCGACATCGCCTACCACCACCACGAGCGGTGGGACGGCGCCGGCTATCCGAACGGCTTGAAGGGGGACGCGATTCCCTGGCCGGCCCGGCTCATGGCTTTGGCCGACGTCTATGACGCGCTGATGAGCGCCCGCTATTACAAAGAGGCCTTCGGCCACCCGAAGACGCGCGCGCTCATCCTGCAGGAGCGGGGCGCCCACTTCGATCCGGACGTCGTCGACGCCTTCCTCGCGCGGGAAGAGGAGTTCGAGGCCATTGCCGCCCGGTTCGCCGACGAGCAGGCTGTCGAGGCCGGATAGGGGCCTCGCGCCTCCGCGGCTGCCCTCCCTCGGATTGCCTCGGGTGCCGCGAGTCTCTGCGGGAGTTCCGGGTTACGGGCCTGCGTCATGGATAGGGGGCTCATCGAGTAACGGGGCATCTTGTTCGACACCAAT
>JAFGTL010000316.1 GCA_016934125.1 Candidatus Hydrogenedentota bacterium | reverse complement strand
GTAGCCGGCCCGCGCAAGGATGGTCGCGAACTGCTCGAAACTGTGAAGCGCCACCCGGTGGTAATGGGAGGTGAGTTCCATCTGAACGCCGTCCGGATAGACTTGCGCGGCCATCTCGGGCAGGAGCCGCTCGGCGGCATAATCGGCCCAGGCGCCGGCCTCGCGGAACTCGGGCCAGGCCGCGGCGATACTGGCCAAGCCATTCATTTCCATGGTGATCCAATTCCCGCCGCGGGCGTGGAAATGGCGGGCGTAATGGGCGTGATCGGGAACGCTCGAGAGCATCAACAGCCGTGTAGCCGGGGTGAAGCCGTCGGCCTGCTGCAGGCCGAAGAATATGGGGAGCCATTGGCCGCCGGCCCGGGAGCGCACTTCGAGGCCGCGCCATTGGGGCGTGCTGTTCCGCTTCCCGGGATAGGGGTTGACGAGGATCCAGTCCTGAATGAGCCGATCGAGTTCGTCGAGATAGATAGGGTTGCCCGTCGTCCTGTAGGCCCGGAGCAAGGTGCCGGCCCAGGGGTGCCGGTTCAGCCCCCATCCCCATTCCTTGTCGCCGTCGGGCCCGTTGTACGCCCAGTCGAGGCCGCCGTCGGGCCGGGTGGGCACCTTGGCCGTGATCCGGTAGTTCGTGAACACGCCGTCCAGGACGGCATCGGCTGCGGCGTCGCGGCCCTCGCCGGGCTCAGGCAGCGGCTGGCGCAGCCACGCGGCCGTGTCGCCGTCCCGGTAGTAGGCGAGCAGCGCCTGACACGCCGCCGCCCGATCGCCGGCATCGGCCGCGGCCTTCGCCTTTTCGAGCCCGGGCCGCTCGAGATCGAGCGCCTCGAGGAGGCCGTCAATCCGCGCAGGATAGGCCTCACACACCTCTTCAACCGTGGCGATCCGGGGGGCTGAAAGCACAGAAAGCGTTTCCATCACAACGACAAGTCCTGTAAACATGCGACACTCCCATCGAACACATGCGCGGGGCCCAAGCGGGCCGGGCGCCGGAAAAGACAGCGGGGGCAAGTGTAGCCGATCCGGGCACGGAGGCCAAGGAACCGGTGGCAGGCCGACGCGTCTTCAGGGGGCGGCAGGGGCCCAGGTGATGCCGGCGCGCCAGGCTTCTCCGCCGGCCTCGTAGGCGCCGATATCCGGGGCGGCGCCCTTGAGCCCGTCGGTGTATCCGGGGATCTCGCGTCCCGCATCGATGAGGGGCGAACCGTCGCGGGGCCGGAAGTCCATTCCCGCGGGGTCGACGAGGCCGAGATCGGCGCCCTGGTAGTTGTGCGAGATGTGATCGCTCGGGGGAAGGGGGGTTCCCTTCGGATCCGCCGAGAGGGTTAGGGCGGCGTTGTTGAATACCTCGCTGTTCGCGTTCTGCGTTTCGAGCAGGGGATACTGTTTCCGCCACGGCTTGACGGGCTCCCGGCTCGTGTGCAGGCTGATGTAGTTGCCGGGCTTGTCCGGGCAGCCGATGTCGAACACGGTGTTGTTGTAAACCCTGTTGAAATCGCCCTTTACGATGATGCCGTCGCGGCCGCAGTCCCACACCACGTTATGGTGCACGGTGAGGCGCCGCGTCTGATCGTCGCCGCGGATGCCGAGGCCCCACCCCCTGTAGGTGCGGCAGCCATGAACCCAGTTGTAGCGCACGACGCTGCCCGCACAGGTGGGTTGCCCGGTGTAGACGAGGGCGACGTCCTCGCAGCAGAGTCCGCCGTTGTATACATGGTTGTACTCGATGATGTACGGCTGGTTGCGGTAGCAGATGCCGGCGTTGCCGAAGTTGTACACGGTATTGTGGCGAATCGTGCCGCCGCCCGGCGCAGCCGCCTCGACGTTGCGAAAGAGCCCGAGGGGCGCGTGGCGCAGTGAGCCGTACCACGCCATGTCGTGGATCAGGTTGTCTTCGGCCAGGTTGTGTTCGCCGAGCATGACGAGGCCCGAGGCCGGGCCGTAGGCGAGTGTGCAGCGGCGCACGGTGTTGTGATCGCCGTCCACAAGCGTCCGATCGGCCCACGGTTCGGCGGAATCGGGATCGTCGAACCGGCGCGCGCAGGTGGGGAACCGGAGGCGGCAGTCCTCGACAAGGCAATGGGTGCAGGCCTCAAAGGCGAAGGTGGTGGCGAAGAAGTCGAATCCGGAGAGCGTGACATAGGAGCAGTCGCGAACGTCGAAGGCGTAGTTGCGGACCTTGGCGGCCATGCGGCATTCGTCGAGATCGACGCCGGCGGGCGGCTGGACGTAGAGCGTGCGGGAGGCGGTGTCCAGAAACCACTCGCCCGGGCTGTCCAGCGCGCCCAGCGTGCCGGACAGGAAGTAGCGGTCGTCCTCCCACGGTGTCGTCTTGTCCGCGTAGTGGGTGATGCCGGCCAGGTTGGGCGTGTACTCGAACGTATGGGCGCCTGCCGTGTGCCGCGTCACCGTACGCGTCCAGGTGTAGAACTGGTGGGCCACATTGAGGGTGGCGCGGGCGCCGGTCCAATCGACGCCGGTTTCGGCGAGGGCCGGATCCACCATTGAGCCGTAGCGGCTGCCTTCGCCGGCGCGGGCCCACGTCGAGCGATCCCAGAGTTGCTCGGGGAACCGCATGTTGGGCCAGCGCGCCTCGATCAGCATCGCCCCATTGCAGAAGAGCTGGGCGAAGTCGTGGTCGACGGATGTCCGGAAGATGGCCGCGTCGTGCGGTGTCCACGGCCCGGCGATGGGCTCCGTGCCGTCCAGCACCACGCGCGCGCCCGGGGCGGCTGCGAACCGGATGGGCCGGCCCTCCTCGCCCGATGTGGACACGCGGACGGACTCGCGGTATGTGCCGGCGCGCACGATGCAGGTGTCGCCCGGGCCCATGGCATCGGCCGCGTGTTGGATGGTGGCGAAGGGGGCCTCCTCGGAGCCGGAGTTCGTATCGTCCCCGTCCGTGGCGACGTAGTACTCCGCGGCCATTGCCGCGCCGCTACACAGCACTGCCGCGGCCGCGGCCAGACGCATCCCTTCGGATTGCATTGCCTGTCCCCCTTCGTTCGCAGGCGGCCGGTGCGCGGCCCGAACCGAACGCGGGCCGGGCGCCCCTACTCCGCCTGGGCGATCTTGCCGGGATAGTCGGGCCGCTGCGTACGATCCACGTAATCGGGCCAGAGCGGGCAGTTCATGTCGATCCACGTCTTGATCCGGCGCACTTCGTCCCGCGTGAGCTCGACTTCATGATGGCCGGCGTTCAGTACCTCCCAGAGCCTGCTTTTCGCGGTGCCGAAGGTGAGCGGTTCCCGTTTCTCGAAGCCGCCGGAGTTCCACCCGCAATCGACGTAATGCACCAGGCCCTTCTGGATCAGCGAACGATACGACGCGGGCGCGCGGTTGGCATCGAGCGCCGCGGTCAGATCGATGCCGGCTGCGTGGTTGTCATCGTGGCAGCGGACGCAATGGGCATCGAGCACGGGCTGCACCACCTCGGCGAAGGCCAAAGGCCGGCCGCCCCAGACCGCGGCCTCGGGCTGCCGCGCCTCGGCGGCCATGGCGTCGAGGCGGCGGTTCAGCGGCGGGGCCATCTGGCGGGACTCGTGGCATCCGATGCAACTGCGCCGCTCGCCGGGCTGAAGCTGCACGACGCTCCGCATGCGCTGGAGTTCGGTGAAGTCGTCGTCGAGGGCCTGGAAGTAGAGGACCTTGCCGGCCGGGGCGATGAAGCGGGCCGAGCCGTCGGGCTCGACGGGCACGAGGCCGAGCGGGGCCTTGGCCACGTAGGTAGGCCATCCGAACGGGCCGTTGACAACGTCCACGGGCGACGCATACCACTGCATGAAGGCGGGATGATCGTGCCGGAACTCGCCGTTGGGCAGTTGATCGACGTTGTGGCGGACCTCCTGCACGACACGGATGTACTTGACACGGCCCCGCTCGATAGCGGGTTCGAGCCCGCGGTACACGTCCGATACGAAGAACTCGCCGGTAGGTTCGTTGGGCTTGAGCGCGCCGGCGAGCACGGGCGGGCGCCGCGTTGCACGGAAGAGGGTGGGGCACATGCTTGAGATGGCCGGATCGGCGTAGAGGAGTTCGCGGTTGCCGAACCGATCGATGATGAACAGGGCGAACCGCCGCTGGGGGGCGTGGGAACACAGGAAGTAGTCGCGGGCGAGGGGCACGGGATCGCGGAAGCACTCCTCGTTGGGCCACTGCCCGGGCCAGGGCACTTCGGGCGTGATGCTCGTGATGGCCGAGGGGCTGAACCGGCCCTTGTCGATGTCGAGCAGTGCGATGGGGCCGTTGAGATCGCCGAAATGGGAGATGAGCGTGCAGCAGATCTCGCGGGTGCCGGGCACCTCGCGGCCGTTGGCATAGCCGTTGGGCTGGATGATGTCGTTGCCGAACACGAGTTCGGGATACGAGCCGTCGGGGCGGATCGACCAGAGGGTGTGGCCGAAGTCCGCGCCTTTATCGAGGTACTCCCAGCGCGTCCAGATGATGCGGCCGTCGTTCATCACCGAGGGCGCCCATTCCGTCAGGTTGGCGAGGCTGAGCGGCTCGATGTTGCCGCCGTCCGCGTCCATGCGGAACAAGACGGCCGACTGGGGCCGCCAGCATAGCGCGCGGGAGGTGCAGCGCGTGGCGATGAAGGCCAGCCCGCCGTCCGGCAGCGGACAGGGCCAGTAGTCGTGGAACGGCCCGTCGGTGAGCTGCGTCAGGCCGGTGCCGTCGGGTTTGATGGACATGATGTGGTAGTAACCGTCCTCGGATGGCCGGTAGCCGAAGTAGATCGTCGCCGCTTCATAGTCGGCCATGGGATTGCGCACGATCCCGCCGCCGGCGTCGAAGACGCGCGTCACCCGGGCCGCGCGCGGATCGAGACCACTGGCGGAACGCGGCAGGTCGAGAATGAAGACGCCGCCGCCCGGCCGGAATGGCGCATCGAAGCAGGTGCTGTAGTTGTGGGAGGGTTCGAAGGGGAGGCGCTTGACGAACAGGACGCGCTCGGCGGGCGCGAGATCGGGATCGCGGTAGAACAGGCGGCGCTTGGCCTGCCGGAGAGCGAAGAACAGCTCGCGTTCGGCGGGGCTGCCGGATTCATCGCGGGAGGCGAGCCCATCGGCCTCGGTTCGGAACCGGGCCAGTTCCGCGCGCGCCTCGGATACGTCGAGGCCCTTCGCGTCGAGGCGATCTGCGAGTTCGGCCATGAGGGAGAGGGCGCGCTCGAGGGGATCGTAGCGAAACAGGTGGAGTGTGTAGGGTTCGCGGCCCTGTTCGCGGACGGTCAGATCGAATTCCGGGCCGATGGGGCCGCGGTTTGCGGGAATCTCGAGCGTGGTCGCTTCGCCGGGCGCCAAGGTGCGGGCGTCTGTCAGCCCTGGCGCATTGCCCTCGACCACCACGGGGGCGCCGCCGGGGGCGGCCGCCAGGCGGACACGGAAGGTGCGGTTCAAACAGGCGCCCTCCTGGGCGAGTGCCAGGGAGGAAAACGCCAGGTTCACGAAGCGGCCGAGGTTGCCGGTGTGCCTGCCGCCCATGCCGAGGCCTACGCGGAGGCCCGCTTCGCGACACCCCGGGAACAGGGCCAGCGGCAGCCGCAGTTCGCACCGGGTGAACGCCTCGTCGGCCGCGCCATCAAGCGGCGTGCTGGACTCGAGGGCCCCCTTTTCGGAGTAGGCGTTGAACACGAACCGGTCGCCCGAGTATACGACGACGCCGCAGCCCTGCCAGTCGGCGCCCGATACGACGGCGATATGGCTGCTCAGGAAGCGATCCGCTTCCACGCACAGGAACAAGTCGTCGCCGAGGCAGCCCGCAGTCAGCGAACAGGTAACCAAAGGCCCGTGGTCAAAATCGAGCGGATCCGCCACGCGCACTGCCCCGCGGGACGCGTCCAGCCAGCAGCGGTCGCCCGGCGATCCGTCGAGCACGGGTGCAGCGGAAAGGGGCGGGAGCGGAATGGCGTCGTCGCCCACATGGCTGGGGAACTCGCGCACGCGCCCGTTGTAGGGCACGAGGCGCGCGCTCAAGTCGGCCCGGCCGTAGGCCTTGAGCCAGGCGTGCTCTTCGCCCAGCAAGGCCAGGCGCAACGCCTCGTCGTAGCTGTCCCGGGGCACGTCGATCACGGCCGGTGGCACGGTGCCGAGGGCGTCGGGAGGGATGGGGGCGGCCTGGCCGAACACCTCGATCTCGTCGATGCGCACGCCGGGGGAGTTGGCGGCCTCGACGGCGATGCGCACCCACCGGGCGCGCACGGGTTCGAAGACGACCTCGGTGCGCACGCGCGCGGGGGCGGACCGGGCCCGCCGGTGCACAAGGTGCCACGCGGGCGCGGCGGTATCTTGGGCATAGGACGTGGCGGTGAGGATGGAGAAGGCCGTCGCGGCGCGATCGGCGTACTGCCCCGAGCGATCGCTGCCGAATCCGACGCGATACACCCAGTACTCCGCGCCGAGATCGACCTCGGCCCAACAGGGCTCGCCCTGGCTCACCCAACTGCAATCGTTTCCGGTGCGTCCGTCATTGAGGTGCTCGATCCGATGAATCGCATGCCCTTCAAGCGCCGAGGAGGCGGCCGCCTTCGCCAGCGGGGCGAGGGCCAGGTTCGCGAAACCGAGGACATCTTCGAGCACGGCCGCGGGCGTAGGGGCGGCGTGCGCCATGCCCGCCGCGGCGTCCGGCGGGGGAGGCGGCGCGGGGATCGCGCCCGGGCCGCGAACGCGATACACGGCTCCGGTGACTTTCGCGGCGGATTGCCACTGCTGCCCGTCGGCGGACAGTTGGATATCGAGGGCCTCCGGGACGCGGTCGCGGTGCGCGCCGTCTCGATCGCGCGAGAACACGACCTTCCCGATGGACGCCGGCTCGGGGAGCTCGATCTGCACCCATTCCTCGCCCGTGCCTGCGGCGATCCAACTGTGGGCGTTGCCGTACAGCCCGTCGTTCAGATGCTCGGTTCGATGGATCGCGTAGCCCGAGAGGCAGGATGATGCGGCGGGCTTGCCGTCGCGGGCCAAGTTGGTGTCCGAGCCGGGGGCATAGACCTCGATTTCGTCGATACACGGTTGGGATGAACCACTCGTGGCGGTGATGACGAGGCGGACGAACCGGGCGTTCTGTGCCGGGAACTCGACGGCGTTGGGGCGATCCGGGTGGATAGCCATCTGTGCGGCCGGGGCGGGGAATCCGCCGAGAGCGGCCAGCAGGGCGGGAAGGAGGGCCGCGAGGGGCCAGCGGGCCGTTCGCGGCGCGGCAATACGTCCGTGGATGCGGGACATAGGTGGCTCCCTTCTTTTCGCGTCTGGACACGCATTGTACCCCAACGGCGGCGCGGTTTTCGCATGCCAACTACGGCCCAATCGCCATCGGTTCATACGCAGCCCCTGAGTGGCGGCGATGGACGAGGACAATCGCCGGCACGGACGCCATTCCCAGGCGCTTCGCGGCTTC
>JAFGTL010000315.1 GCA_016934125.1 Candidatus Hydrogenedentota bacterium | reverse complement strand
GAAAGTGCCTCGGATTCCGAACACCCAACGAAGTCTTCCAACTACAACGACAAAATCACCTGCGTGCACTTAGAGTTTGAATGTGGGTCCATCGATTCCCCCTGGCGGTGCGACACGCGTTTCGCGTATCCTCCCCAAAGACTGAGCCGGGCGAGTGCCCGCAGGAGAGCGCAGACTGCCATGCATCCATCGACGATGAGCCCCGCGAGAATGCTGTGCGTTGCTCGACGCATGTGGCTTCTCCTCGCTCTGTCCGTCTTGTTTTCCAGCGCTCCGACATGGGCCGGTTCCTCCGAGCCGATCCCCCTCGGCCTCGGCACTGAGGGTAAGACGCTGACCACACTGCATTTCGGGGCAAACGTCGAGTATCACCGGCCCGGCGTCTTCTACGGCACCCTCCCGCCGGGCGATCCTCGCTCCACACGACGCGCCTTCCTCGCCTCCTTGCGTGAGAACGGGCCCCGTTCGCTCCGGTTTGCGGGTGGTAACTGCTCGTACTGGTATCTCTACGACAGCGAAGACGTGACGCGCGAATTGACCTCCCGCCTCGGCTTGGGCACGTATGCCCCCCAGAGCTTTCAGAACGCCTACTTCACTCGCCTCGACGATTTCCTGCAGTTTTGCCGCGACTCCGGCATCGAGCCTGTCGTCCAGCTGCCGACGATGTTCTACAACGACTTCGGCGTGCCGCGGACGGTGCTCGAATCGAGCTACTCGCGCCGCGCGCCCGATCTGTATGACCGCGACCGTGTCGACGAGGCGGCCGCCTATGTCGGGGGCCTGGTGGCATGGACTCGTGCGCTGGGTTTCCGCGTTCGCCACTGGGAACTCGGGAACGAGGAATTCGCCCATTTTGATGTCGACGCCTATATGCGTATCGCGACGGCTTACGCGAAAGCCGTGAAACGCGAGTGCCCCGATGCCGTGCTGTACGCGCCCGTCATGAACTGGGCCGATGAACTGCTACCCCGTATGGGCGAGGCCGGGTTCGGCGCCTCGAACCTGCGGTTGACCACCCATTACCCCTTCGGCAACTGGTTCCTCCAACCCAGCGACGTCGACGTCGCCGATCCGGCCAACTACCTCATGGCCGACATGGACTTCGCCAAGAACTTCGCAGCCACCCGCGCCGGTCTTGCCCGTCGCGGGTGGGCGGGCGCCTCCATCGCCGTCACGGAAACCAGCGTGATCCGGTTCCCTGCCGACGGCGAGCACTCCTGGGATCCCTTCGCTATCATCCCTTCCTTCGCGCACGCCCTCGCCTTCGCGGACAACTGGGCCTCCCTCATCGCCCAACCCGACTGCGTCGCGGCCACCTTTCACGATCTCGAGAGCACCTACTTCGGCCTCACCAAGTTCGATGTTTACTATGATCGCGAACGGCGCCGATTTGCCTGGATCCCTCCCGACTGGCAGGAACGGCCCGCCACGATCGAGCCGGAATGCTGGTTCAAAGGCCGCTATGTGCCCAGTCCCACCTGCTTCGCCATGGGTATGCTGGGCGAATTGGTGGGATCCAGGCTCGTGCCCGTCACCGTGCGCGGCGATGGCGCGCCTCCCATGCCCGACACCGCCCGCTTCCTTGCCGGACGCGATGCGCACCGCCTCACCCTCGTCGCATTGAATCGCGGAGACAGTGCCCTGTGCTTTCGACTCGACACGGGAGACTCCTGTCCCGAGAGCCGCACATTCAAAGGACGGCTCCTGACGGCCGACAGCCTCCGCTCCGTGTTGCCCCACGAAATACACTGCCAAGATGTCGAGGTGCCCGGGCCCAATCCCGACATGGAGATTCCCCCGTATTCGCTCGTCGTGATCACCCGGCGAACCCCATGGCGCCGCGAGAATGAAGGAGGGACTACAGAATGAGTGCCACCACTGAGGGCAGGGCCGTAGTGTTTCTGCTGGCCGCGGCAATCCTCCCGGCCCTGCCGGCGCATCCGGCCGACACGTCGCGAGAGGAGACTGCCATGCATTCCGTCGACGTCACACGCGAGTTGTACATCGAGCACACCGTTCCCGGCGCGAGCCGGTGGGTGAACGCATACTATGTCGGCGAAGGCCTGGAGCGGGAGGAAATCCACTCGTTCATGGCCAAGAGCGACACGCCCGAGAAACCCAAACGGCGCCGCTCCGCCGACAACGGGCGCACGTGGTCTGCCTTCGAGGAACTCCCCGACGTCGTCACCCAGGAACAGGGCGCCCGCATCTACTGGGACGGCGCCCCCCGCTTCGTTGACGCGGAACACGGCCTCCTCGTGTCCATCTGGCTGCGGCAAACCAAAACCTCGACGTACTTCAACCAGTGCTTCTCGCGGATCTCGCGCGATCAGGGGCTGACGTGGGGCGAGCCGCGCCAACTGCGATACGAAGACGGCGCTTTCTTCGATCCCGCCAACCCACTCGATCCCGACTTTCTGCACAACAACCAAGTCTACTTCGGCAACAACATCATCCGCCACAGCAATGGCACGCTCATCCATGTCGGCGCCGCCGTCAACGTGCCCCACGAAAGCACAACGAGCAAGAGCTATGACAGCCGGGTGCCCGCCGACGCGAGAAGCATCGGATCCGTCTGCTTCATCGGCACGTGGGACGCCGGTGCGGCCGACTACGACTGGACGGCCGGGGCCCCGGTGTGGGTGCCGCTCGAGGTGTCCTCGCGCGGCCTCATGGAGCCCGACGTCGTCGAACTGCGCGACAGCCGCCTGCTCGTCGTGTGGCGCGGCTCGAACACGCCCGACACCGAAGGCCGGAAGTGGTTCAGCGTGTCCAAAGACGGCGGCCGCACCTTGAGCCCCGTTCAAGAATGGAAATACGACGACGGGACGCGCTTCTACTCGCCTTCGAGTATCCACCGCTTCTTCCGGCACAGCGTCACGGGCAGGCTCTACTGGCTCGGAAACATATGCTCCGCGCCGCCCAGCGGAAACAGCCCGCGCTACCCGCTCATCATCGCCGAGGTGGATGAGTCCGTCCCGGCCCTGAAACGGAACACCGTCACCGTCATCGACGACAAGGGCCCCGGCGACAGCCCACAACTGCAACTCTCCAACTTCGCCGTGCTTGAGAACCGCGAGTCCCATGAGGTCGAGGTATACCTCACCCGGCTCGGAAGCGATCCCGACGATTTCTGGGGTGCCGACGCGTACAAGTACATGCTCACGTTCAAGTAGATCGGCCCGGCCGGCAATGCGAGTTCGTTGTGGAGGAACAGACTGATGTGGCGAGTGATAGTGGCCGCCGGCTTCGCCGCAGCCGCCTCCGCCTTCGTCCACAACGCCCAACAGAAAGGCCGGGCGCTGTCCGCCGTCAGTCTTGTCACCGATCAAGGCGACTTCCATCCCAGTCTCGACAAGCCCAAGGATGGCGTGTTCGAGGCCAGCGACTTCCGCGTGCGCTACGAACTCGTTGCCGACGGCGGCACCGTGAACGCCCTGGAGGAGGGGCGGTTCGAGCTTGCCGCCGGCCCGTGTCGCGCCGTCATACACACCCGTCCGGCCCGGTTCGGCGAGCACACCGTCGCGTGGGAGGTGCAGCAGGGGCCCAACTCGGTGTTCGTGGACGGCGTCTGTTATCGATGTGAGAAACGGGCCTTCGATCTCGCCGACATCGGCGAGGTGGAACTCGTGTTCGGCCTCGAACTCCTGGAGGACGACGCCGCCGTGTCGCAGGAGCCCATCGCCGTCACGCGGAACGACGAGGAGGGCACACTCGATGCCCGCTGGGGGGAGAATCTCTCCCTGCGCGTCCCCCTGCGCGCCCACAAGAGGCCTTAGGCCCGGTAGTCCTTGCCGTTCAGGCTGCGTACCACGGACGCCAGCCATGCTTCGAGTCCGGACTTCATGGCGTCCACCCGATCCGCGTGCGTCGACACGAGGTCGGTGGCTTCCATTGGATCCTCGTCGAGCCTGTATAGCTCGAAGACGACTTCGCCGCCCGCGTCCTCCTTCCGATGGAGTTTCCATGGCCAGTCCAGCCAGGCCGAATGCCCGGGGAACGCGTTTTCCGGATACTGCTTGTCGATCCGGCCCGCATCGAGACGGAGCCGGGCGGGATCGGCCGGCTCAGCGCCTGCCTTCTGCTGCTCGAGCAGTTCAGCCATGAATTCGGCGCTGGGCGTGCGGATGCCCTTGGTGGGATGATCCCAGAACCCTACCGGCTTGCCGCGCGCAGCCGTTCTGCCGTCCAGCAAGAGCACCAGGCTTGTCCCGTCCAGCGGCGGCTGATTCGCCATTTCGACCCCCGCGATCTGGAGCAGCGTGGGGTAGATGTCCGATGTCGTGCACACGGCCTCCGTCGTCCCCGGCTGCCGCCACCGCGCCGGCCACTCGATCATGGCGGGCACGCGCAGGCCCCCCTCGTAGATCTGGGCCTTGTGGCCCCGCCCCCCGGTGGAACCCAGGTTCGGCAGGCCTCCGTTGTCGCTGCAATACCATAGAATCGTGTTGTCCCGGATCCCAAGCGTGCCCAACTCCCGGCGCAGCTTGCCGAAGGCCCGATCCATCCCCGTGATCTCGCCGTAGAAGTCCTGCAGGCGCTTCTCGCAATCGCCGTAGGGCTCCTTGTCCTGCTCGGCCGCACGATGGGGGTTGTGCGGCGAGCCGAACCACACCACCGCCAGGAACGGCCGGCCCCCTTGGGCGTGTTTGCGGATGAATTGGAGCGCCGCGTCCACCGTGACCATCGAACTCTCGCCCGTCGTCTGCACCGCCACGCCCTCCCGGCTCAGGATCGGATCATTGTCGAAGAAGTTCGGTGCCGAGAACCATTCATCGAACCCGCTCGTCCCCGGATTCACCGGGCTGCCCTTCCTCACGGGGCCCAAGTGCCATTTCCCGAAATGCCCCGTGGCGTAGCCCGCCGTCTTGAGCGCCTCCGCAATCGTAATCTCCTGCGGCCGAAGGGTATGCCCCCATTTGAAGCACCCAAACCGGTTTGGGTGCCGCCCCGTCATCACGCTTCCCCGCGTCGGCGAACACACCGGGGCCGCTGCGTAGAATCGATCAAACCGGAGGCACTCCGAGGCCATGGCGTCGAAATTCGGCGTCCTGAGTTCGGGATGTCCGTTGTAGGCCATGTCGCCCCATCCCTGATCATCCGCCATGCACAGAACGATGTTCGGCAGGCCGGATGCCTCGGGCGCCGCACTCGCCACATCCTGGACAAGAGCCACAACTGCCCCGGTACCAATCGCTTGCAGAAAACAGCGCCGGTTGACCTGCTTCATGTTCTCTTCTCCCCGGGCTTCTGCCCACCACGCCCCGGCCATCGTGCCTGGACGCACAAGGCAACACCTCGCCGCCCGTGAGACACCATCTCCGAAATTAGCACAAGACACGATGGACATCAACTGAAAGCCACCTTGCCATGGTGCAAGTTGCTGCAATCTAGCGCAAAAAATGCGAAAACATCTTGCAATTTGTGGCCTGCCGGTGTACATTGCGCCAATGGCTCCTACGCTCAAAGACATCGCTGCTGCCGCCGAGGTGTCCGTCAGCACTGCGAGCAGGGCCCTCAGCGGCCATCCTGCCATCAATCAGGCCACCGTGGAGCGAGTCCACGCCGTTGCCGAGCAGATGCAATACACGCCGCGTCGAGCCGCTCGCACCACCGGCATCGCCCGCGGCCTCGCAACGGCCGACATCGGCGTGCTCTCCCTGGGCATGGATCCGAGTTTGGTGGCCCTGCCCGTGATCGCCTCGGCCCTGAACGGCGTGGAGGCCGAACTGACCGCATCCGGGGCGCGGATCCAACTGGCCCACATCGCCGATCTGGCCCGTCCGCCGCGCGCACTCGATGTCGCCCGGCTGCATGGCGTCATCCTCATGGGCGCCATGCAGGGCGGCCTCGTCGCCACACAGGGCGGTGCGCTCCTCGGGCGGCTTCAGGGGCGTCCTGTCGTGTGGGCCATCGGCAGGCCCTGCGGATGCCGGGGCGACGCCGTGGTGTCCAACGACTACGCGGTGGGCGCCAAGGCCGCTGAGTACCTGGTTGAGCGGGGCCATCGCCGGCTCGCGTTTCTCAACCCCAAGCCCGACCACCTGCTCTTTATGCGCCGTGAGGACGGATTCACCGCGGCGGCACGGCGGTTGGGCGCCAGCGTAACCGCGTTCTGCGAGGCGCCCGCCGCGGGGTGGGAACTCCCGTTGCGGCCGCCCTTGGCCGTCGACACCGTCCAGAGCCTCGTCGATCGCCTCCTGGAAGCCCGCCCCCGGCGCACGGCCGTGTTCGCCGCCGCAGACAGCGTGGCCACCCTCGTCTACCGGGCCCTGTCCGTGCGGGAACTGCGCGCCGGCCGCGACATCAGCGTCATCTCCGCCAACAACGATCACTCGCTCATCGCCGGCCTGCATCCCCGGCTGACCACCTTCGACATTCATGCCTACGAGATCGGCCGCATGGCCGTCCGCCGCCTTGCCATGCGGCTCCTGGACAGGACGCCTCAGCCCGATTGCGAAGTGATGGTTGACACGTCCGTCATCGAGGGCGAATCCGTCTGCCCGGTGCCCGGGCACCGGGGCCCAACTACTGATAGCTCATTGGACACGGGAGAACCACAATGAAACGTCGGACTTTCCTGAAACAGGTGGGTGCAGGCGTGGCGGGCGCCGCCGCGATTTCCTACACTGCCTCGTCAGCGGCCGCCGGGGCGAACGAGCGCATCTCCGTCGGTATCATGGGATGCCAGCGGGGCCTCCTCGTGGGCGAGCAGTTCGCCGCCCAGGGCGCGCGCATCGCCTATGTCTGCGATCCCGACGAGGGCCGGGCGAGACGCGCCCGGGAGAAACTCAGTGCCGAGAAGGTCGTGGATGATTTCCGCCCTATCCTGGACGACGCCTCTGTCGATGTCCTCGTCGTGGCCGCCCCGGATCACTGGCACGGCCCGGCCGCCATTCTGGCCTGCGCCGCCGGCAAACACGTCTACGTCGAGAAGCCCTGCTCCCACAACATCCGCGAGGGCCGGCTCATGATCGATGCGGCCCGCCGCGCCAACGTCGTCATGCAGGTGGGCTCCCAGAGCCGCAGCACCCCCGTCCTCGCCGACGGCGTCCAACAGGTTCGCGAGGGCGCCATCGGCGACGTCCTCGTAGCCAAGGCCTGGAACAGCCAGCGCCGTGTCAATATCGGCCACGAGTCGCCCTCCGATCCGCCCCCCGGATTCGCCTACGACCTCTGGGTCGGCCCGGCGCCCAAACCGCCGTTCCAGAAGAACCGGCACCACTACACCTGGCACTGGTGGTATGACTTCGGCACCGGCGACGTCGGCAACGATGGCATCCACGAACTCGATATCGCCTGCTGGGGGCTCGGTGTCGACACACACCCCGCCCGCGTATCCGGATATGGATCGAAAATGCACTTCGACGACGATCAGCAGTTCCCCGACACCCAGTACGCCACCTTCGAGTATCCGCAACGCGCGAGTGGCCCGCCCCGGCTCCTCATCTATGAACAGCGCATCTGGTCGCCCTACGTGCAGGAGGGATACGAGAACGGCAACGCTTTCTATGGCACCGAGGGCTACCTGTTGCTGAGCAAACACTTCGGCTGGCGGCTGTTCGGGCCGAAGAACGAGTTGATCCGCGAGGAGAAGGGCACCTACTCGGTGCCGGACCACGTCGCCGACTTCACCAACGCCATCCGTTCCGGCAAGCGCCCCTCGGCCGACATCGAGATCGGCCATCGCTCGGCCACCGTGGCGCACTTGGCCAACATTCTCGCCCGGGCCGGTCGGGGCACGCTCGAATTCGACTCGGACAGGGAGCAAATTGTCGGCGACGATCAGGCGAACGCATTCGTCAAGCGCAGCTACCGCGAGGACCACTGGGCCGTGCCCGCCGACGTATAGGCGCCGCCCGGGGAAGCAAGACACAACGGAAGGAACGAACGCCATGAGCAAAGCCCGCCTGTCCCGACGGCAGATGTGCGGTCTGCTGGCCGCCGCGCCCGGATTGGCGCCCCTGGCGGCCGTCGGTGCCGCTCCCGCGCCCGCCCAGCCCGACGGCCCCAAAGTCCTGATGCCTGTCGGCGACGCCACCGAGGCCGTGGACACGCTGTATCCCTTTTTCCGCATTGCGGAAGACGGTTTCCGCGTCGTTGTGGCCGGCCCTGAAGCCCGCCTCTATCACATGGTGCTGCACGAGCAGCCGCCCAACAGCGACGTGCCTTGGGACATCACCCAGGAGACGGCCGGCTACCACATCCAGGCCGACATCGCGTTCCGTGACGTGGATCCCACCGAGTACGCCGGTTTGTTCGTGTCCGGCGGGCGCGCCCCCGAGTATCTCCGTTACGACCAAGACCTTATGCGGATCACTCGCCACTTCTTCGAGGCCGGCAAGCCGGTTGCGGTTGTGTGCCACGGCATCGAGATCGTCAGCGCGGCACAAGTCATCAAGGGGCGTACCGTCACCACCGTGGCCAAGTGCGCCCTCGACTGCGAGCAGGGCGGCGCCCACTACGTCGATCAGCCCGTCGTCGTCGACGGCAACCTCGTTACCGCACGCACCTGGCATGACAACACCCCGTTCTTGAAGCAGTTCATGAAGATGCTGAACGCCGCGCGTGGCGCATAGGCCCGGCCGGATGCAGCGAGACACGGAAAGCAGGTGAAGGAATGGAATCGATGACGCGACGCAGGCTCCTCCAAACGGCCACCGGCGCCGTCTTGGCCGGCATGATGCCCGCGGCCCGCGCGGCTGGCGCCGATCAACCGGCCCCCCGGGAGGGCTGCACCTTCAGCATCGGCACCTACGCCATGAAGGATCTCCCCGTGGAACAGGCCATCGGCATCATCGCCGACGCGGGCTTCGACGGCATTGAGATTGGCGTTGCGGCCGACTGGAACGCGGCCCCGGGCCGGATGCCGGCCGAACGCCGGCGCGCCGTCCGCGATTTGATCCAGCAGCGCGGCCTCGCGCTCACCGCGTTGATGGAGCACCTGTATCCCGCCGAAGACGATGCCCGCCATGCCGCCGACCTCGAGCGGCTTCGCGGCGTGTTTGAGCTTGCCCACGATCTCGCCCCGGACGCGGCCCCCCTCGTGCAGACGGTGCTCGGCGGCGGCGACTGGGAGGGCTGCAAGGAGCGGTTCCGCGACCGCTTGGCCGATTGGGTTCGCATTGGGCAGGAGGCGGGCACGGTGATCGCCATCAAACCCCACCGGGGCGG
>JAFGTL010000314.1 GCA_016934125.1 Candidatus Hydrogenedentota bacterium | reverse complement strand
GTTCTTCAACGAGCCGTGCACGTTCGCGGCGCTGTGCGTCAAGGGCGAGCCGAATGTCGCGCGTGTGCTCGAGGGGCCCATTCCCGACTGGAAGTATTTCGGCGGGCCCGGCACGGGCAACGGGAGCGGTGGCGCCACCTTCGGCCTGCCCCGGTTCGATGAAGCCGTGTTCCTCGCCCGGTTCCCCTTCGCGACGGTGACGCTCGAGGATGACAACGTCCCCTTGGCCGTGACGATCACGGCCTGGAGTCCCTTCATCCCTGGGGACGCGGACAACTCGAGCCTGCCCGTGGGCGCCCTCGAATACCGGTTCCGGAACGAGTCCGACACCGCCCGGGACGCTGTGTTCTCGTTCAACACGAAGAACTTCATGGCCGTGGGCCGGAGCGGGAACACGGTGCGGGCGTTCAAGAACGGGTTCGTGCTCGAGCAGCACGGCGACGCCAACGCGGAACAGGTAGGCGCATGCGCCGTCTTCGTCGACACCGATGCCGTGGTGGATCATTGCTGGTTCCGGGGGGGCTGGTGGGATTCGCTCACGCTGGCGTGGCGGAACGTCGAAGAAGGGGTGCTGCTCGATAACCCCCCGCAGGAGGGCGTCTGCCCGGGCGCCTCGCTATTCGTGCCGTTTTCGCTGGGGCCGGGCGAGGAGACGACGATCCGCCTCATGCTGGCCTGGTATGCGCCGAACACGCGGCTGCGCATCGGCCAGACCTTCGGGCCCGCCTTCGCCTCGGGGCCGTCGCGCGGCACTGCTTCGGGGCAGAACGAGGTGTCCGGCTACCTCGGAGAGGGGCTCGTGAACACCTTCGATCCGGCCGGGGACGGGCCGACGGGCACGTTGACGTCGCCCGTCTTCGAGATCCGCGAACGCTACCTCCATTTCCTGGTGGCCGGGGGATCGCGGCAAGGCAAGACGTGCATAGAATTGGTGGTGGACGGCGAATCGGCGCGATCGGCCACGGGGCACGACACGGAAGCGCTCGAATGGGCCACCTGGGATCTCGAGGAACTGCAAGGCAAGAAAGCGCAGATCCGTATTGTGGACAAGGAATCCGGCTCGTGGGGCCATATCAACGTGGATCACATCGTCCTGTCCGACGCGCCCTTGGCCGAACTCCTGGGGCCTGACGGGGCGCCCAAGAAGGGCACGGCCCGGCTCCTCGCCGATTTCGAGGGCGACGACTACGGCGAATGGGTGGCGGATCCGGCTGCGGGAAGCGCGGCCTGCGGCGCATCGTGTTGCGCCGCCAAGGGCGGCGAGCCGGCCGCGCCGACGGAACACCATGTCCCGTGGTATGCGGGCCGCTTCGCGAGCGTGGACGAGGCCGCGGGCTATTGGGCGAACCACTACGCCGGGCTGCGCGAGAAGAGCGCGGTGTTCCGCGACGCCTTCTACGATTCGACGCTGCCGCCGGAGGTTGTCGAGGCGGTGGCGGCCAACCTGACCATCCTGAAATCCCCCACGATACTGCGGCAGGCCGACGGGCGCCTCTGGTGTTGGGAGGGGTGCTGCGACGGGAGCGGCTGCTGCCACGGGACGTGCACCCACGTGTGGAACTACGCCCAGGCCATCCCGCACCTGTTTCCGGGCCTCGAACGCACCATGCGGCAAACCGAGTTCTGCGAGAGCCTGTTTCCGGACGGGCGCCAGGCGTTCCGCGCCAACCTGCCCATCCGGCCCGGCGGAATCGGGGGCGCCGCGGCCGACGGCCAGCTCGGCGGCATCATGAAGATGTATCGCGAATGGCGGATCTCGGGCGACACGGAATGGCTCGAGGCCTACTGGCCGCGCATCCGCCTCAGCCTCGACTACGTGATCGGCACGTTCGATCCGCGGGAAACCGGCCTGCTCGAAGAGGGCCACCACAACACCTACGACATCAGCTACTTCGGGCCGGACGGCCATTGCGGCACCTTCTACCTGGGTGCACTCACGGCCGCGATCCGCATGGGGGAGGCCCTGAACGACGACGTGTCGCGATACCGCGCCCTCCTCGAGAAGGGCGTGCAACGGCTCGAGACGGAGCTGTTCAATGGCGAGTACTTCTTCCAGAAGATCATGACGGATGGGCTGGACAACCCGCCCGGCAAACTCGATCCCGCCGGCAGCGGCCCCGGCTACCGCCCCGTCATCGAACTCCTGAACGAACAGGGCCCGAAATACCAGTACGGCACGGGGTGCCTGTCAGACGGCGTGCTCGGCCTGTGGATGGCGCGCGTCTGCGGCATCGACGAGGCCATCGTGGATCCCGTCAAGGTGCGCAGCAACCTCAAGGCGATCCATGCGTACAACCTGAGGCGCGATCTCACGGGCCACGCCAATCCGCAGCGGCCCACCTTCGCCATGGGCACCGACGGCGGCCTGCTGCTGTGCACGTGGCCCCGGGGCGGCGCCCTCGCCATCCCCTTCGTCTACAGCAACGAAGTGTGGACGGGCATCGAGTACCAGGTGGCCTCCCACCTCCTGTTCGAGGGCCTGGTGGACGAGGGCCTCGAGATCGTGCGCGTCTGCCGGGATCGCTACGACGGCATCCGCCGCAACCCCTTCAACGAATACGAGTGCGGCCATTGGTATGCGCGCGCCATGTCGAGCTACGGGCTCCTCGATGGCCTCACCGGCGCCCGCTACGACGCCGTCGACAAGACGCTCTACATCGACTCGCAAGTGGGCGATTTCCGCAGCTTCCTCGCCACGGCCACCGGCTTCGGCACGGTAGGGCTTGCGGGCGGAGAACCCTTCCTCGACGTGCGCCACGGCCGGATCGACGTCAACCGCACCGTCGTGTCCGGCAAGGAGGTGCACCTGCGGAAAGCGCGCTGACACCGGGCGCAAAAATGCGGGGCGCCGTGCGTAGCGCACGACGCCCCGGGTGTTCCGCGACTCTTTCTATTGCTCGATGGTGAGGTCGGGATTCTCCGGCCCGAAGTGCTTGAGCATGACGATGGGATCCGCCTTGCTCGGGTTGGCAATCACGACGCCCTCTTTGGCGGCCGCCTCGGACACAAAGAACTCGTCCTGGGTGAGCTGGCCAAAGCGGATCAGCGCGGGCGACTCGATATCCCAGACGCCCATGGTGCCGTGGCCCTGCAACACGATCAGGCCGTAGGCGCCGCTGTCCTTGATGGTTACCGTTTGGCCCGGCAACACGGTGAGCTCCTTGGCGCTGAACGCGGTGGACTTGTAGCACACCCAGTTCTCGACGTAGCCTTCCGCTTCCATCTCGGCCTGCGGGCGCACCGGCTTCGGGCGCATGAAGTGCTTCTGCGCGAAGTCCGGATCCACGTTCAAGTCCCAGTCGATCACGTCAACGAGGTAGTCGAAATTGCCCTTGCGATCCTCGGGCGTGTCTTTCCAGAGCAGTTCCTCGTCCACGATCTGATCGCCCGTGAGCGACTGATACATGGCGAATACATCCGAGGCCTTCTGCGGCTCATAGGTGCACAGGCTCCCGGGGGCGTGGAGCACGCCGGGCGGCACATCCCACCCCGTGCCCGGCTCGAGCCGGTAGGCGGCGGACAGGTTGGTGAGCTTGTTATCGCCCTTGACGAAATCCTTGAGCACCTGGCGCACCTGTTCCTTGGTGACGCCCGGTTGAAGCCCGAAGAAGGTGTAGGGGAAGTCGCCGCCGTGGTTGTTCAGTTGCGTCGGGAAGAAGTAGGCTTCGGGTTTCCCGAGTTGGCCGACGAGTTCGGCGTGATCGTCGTCGTGGTGGATGTGGTGGGGGAGGGCGCCCTTGTTGTCGAAGAACTTCGAGTACATGGGCCACCGTGCGTACTCGCCCCAGATGCGATCGCCGATGAGCGCCCCCTTCAGTTCCTCGACTGCGTCGCGCAGCAACACCTTCTCGGTCTTCCCGCCGTCCTCGACGACGATGAAGCTCAGCCCCTCGTTCGGGCTCGTGAGCGGGCCGTTG
>JAFGTL010000019.1 GCA_016934125.1 Candidatus Hydrogenedentota bacterium | reverse complement strand
TGGCGCGGGCTCGAACGGCTCGCCCTGCGCGAGACGACGCTTGCCGAGGTGCTGAACGCGGGCGGCTACACCACCGGGCTGGTTGGGAAGTGGCATCTGGGCGCGTTCGACAGGCGCTATCATCCGCTCAACCGCGGGTTCGACGAGACGGTGTGCTTCCGGGGGGGCATGCACGACTACTACCAATGGCGAATCGAGTACGGCGAACGAGTGGCGCGCGGTGACGGGCGCTACCTGACGGACGTGTGGACGGAGGAGGCGTGCGGATTCATCGAGCGGCACCGCAGCGAGCCTTTCTTCCTCCACGTGACGTACAACGCGCCGCACACGCCGCTGCAGGCGCCGGATGACGAGATCGCGCCGTTTCTGGATCCTGGGCGGTTCACCCGTGGCGTGAGCACGCTGTACGGTATGATCCACCGGCTGGATTCCAGTGTCGGCCGCATCCTCGAGACGCTTCGGCGATACGGCCTGGAGGAGAACACCATCGTCTTCTTTTCGAGCGATAACGGGCCCCAGTTCGGCGGGCGGGGCGAAGAGCGGCTGGATCGGTTCAACTGCCAGTTGCACGGCGCCAAGGGGTCGGTGTACGAGGGCGGCATCCGGGTGCCCATGATCCTGCGGTGGCCGGCGGGAGTGGACGGAACCCGCGAAGTGGACGCCATGGTGCACTTCAGCGACTGGTTCCCGACGATCTGCGCCGTGGCAGGGCTGGACGTGCCCGAAAGTCTCGCCATCGACGGGGTGAATGTGTTGCCCCTTGTTCGCGGCGAGGGGGGCGCCGGCTGCACGAAGCGGTTCTGGCAATGGAACCGGTACACGCCCGTCGGGGAAAGCAACGCGGCGGTGCGCGATGGTGACTGGAAACTCGTGCGGCCGGCGATCCGCGAGACGATGGCAGCGCCCTGCTGCGATCCATGGCTGCGCGTGTCCATGTATGAGCCCGAGCACTTCATCGAAAACGGGCTGCTCGACGAGCCGGAGCCGCCCCGGACACTCTCGCCGCCGGGCGAACCGGAACTGTACAACATCGCCGAGGATCCCCTCGAGCAGACCAATCTGGCCGCCCAATACCCGGACACGGCGCGGCGCCTGCTGTGCGAGTTGGAGACGTGGTTTGAGGAGGTGGAGGCGGAGCGAGCCACCATCGCGGACGCTTGGTAGCGGGCCGAGGCGAGGCGCCCTACGGCGATGCGCCCAGCCGGCCTGCCGAAGAAACGCACGAGGTTTGAATCATGAAGAAACCGTTGCCGCCCACGTATCTGTTGGCCGCCATTCTCATCATGGTGGCGCTGCACTTCCTGTTTCCCTGGGTAAAGGTGATCCCGCTGCCCTGGAACCTCCTGGGCCTGTTGCCGTTCCTGCTGGGCGGGGTGCTGAACCTTCGGGCGGATCGGCTCTTCAAGGATCGGGACACGACGGTGAAGCCCTTCGAGGAGTCATCGGCCTTCATCACCGAAGGGGTGTTCGGTGTCACGAGAAACCCAATGTATCTCGGCTTCGTTCTGATCCTGGCCGGGCTCGCGGCATTCATGGGCTCGGCGACCCCCTGGGCCATCGTTCCCGCGTTCGCCGTGGTCATGGAGGTGGTGTTCATCCGCCCGGAGGAGCGGGCCATGGAAGCCGCATTCGGCGAGGCATACCGCACCTACCGGATGCGCGTACGGCGCTGGGTTTAGGCGCACGGCGCGGGGGGCCGCGCCAGCCCGCTTCAGGGCTTGCACTTCTTGCAGGGCTTGTAGCCGAACATCTCCGCGCCGGGCTTGGCGTACTGGATCTTGCGGGGTGCCGATTTGATGACCTCGCAATCCTCGCGGTGATAGTACTTGTCGTCGGCTGACGACACCCACACCTGCTGCTGCGATGAGGCGGTCAGTTTGCCGTCCTTCCCGACGCCGCGGACGATGCTTGATTCCTGCGCCCCGCCGTCCTCAGGTTTCGGGCAGGCGTCGCAGGGCTTGTAGCCTTGGGCAATCACGTCCTCGATGCGGTACTTGACTGCGTCGGCGCGGATGAAGGAACAGCCCTTCAGGTGGTAGACATCCTCGCCCGGGTTGACGTAGACGATGTTGGGATCGTCGCCGCATCCCGTTGTCAGGACGCTCATTCCGGCGATGAGCCCTACGAACAGTGCCGCCGTACCTTTGCTGAACAACGAATGCAAGCGCGTCATGGTGCTCCCCCCTGGAGTTCACTCCGCTCTCAAGTAGTCGACCGTCCACTCAGTGTAACACAGGTTCTCGTTGACAGCCAGCCCTCGATTCGGGCTACGGCGCTTCACGATAGAAATCGGCCTCGTGATCGGACAACTCGCCCCGTTCGATCATGCGCTGGATGCGCCCGGTATCCACGTCCCGGGCGGCCCCGGTCGAACGCACTATCACCTCCGGCTCGAGTTCGCTTCGCAGGTTGGACACGGCCGCGTCACAGAAGACGGCCGCCAGCACGATCACTGCGCATGAGAACACCAGGACGAGCCAGCCGTCGCTATGGGGCGCTTCTTCCGGGCCGCGGGCGGCGGCGTCCGCATACCGGCACCGATCGCACCGGATGCAATCGAGTTCGCGCGCGTGACGCACGCCGAGGTCGCAATGGGCCGGGCGTGTCCCAGGGACAATGCGGCCGACACGGCCTGGGATGCGGCCAAGCAGGTTGGCGCGGTTGAGCAAGGCAAGAAACGCGCCCGCGGGGCACAGGTTGCGGCACCAGAACCGGCGGTAGAGGATGGCGAGGGCCATCACGGCTGCGGTGATCGCGATGGCGGCCGCGGTTCTGGCGGAGCCGAAGATGGTCGTCAACGGATCGGCCGCGAGCACGGCCGCGCTCCGGCTCGTTGCGAACAGTGCGACGGCGACAAGCAGGAGGGCGTATTTGACGCACCGGGCGTAACGCCAGATGCGTTTGGGCGGATCCGTGTGGAACCGTTCGGGCCGGAGGTCGCCGAGCAGTTCCTGGGCGGCCCCAAACGGGCAGAGGTAACCGCAGTAGACGTTGCCGAACAGGATCACGACAACCGGCATGACGAACACCAGGAAGAACGGGCCGTTCAGGCGGAGCCCGGCAGATTGCCCGGCGAGTAGGGAGATGACGTGCTGCGAGGAATACTGGGCGTTGAGCCAGAAGCCCGCGCACACGAGGGCGGCGGCGAGGAACACGCGCCGCACCGTCGGGTTCGGCCGGAGCCGCAGCACGATTGCCGCGGCCGTCAGCGCCGTCAGTAGAAGGAACGCCCGATCCGGCACGAGTCCGGGCGTGCGGCCGGGAGCCGGCCCGGTGTCCGCGCCCAGTGCCGCCGAGGCGAAGGTGTTGCCCGCGGCCTCGAGTGTCCGCAGGATCGCTTCGGAGGTGAGTGTAGCGCCCGTCAGCGCGTCGACTTGGGCGAGGGATTCGGCCGCGAACAGGGGCGTGCCGGCGAGGCACCGCGTCCAGCGTGACACGAAGTCGAGGTAGGCGGGCGTTTCATGCGACGCCAGCACCTCGATGTCCAGCAACGCGCCGTCGGCGTCGACGTAGACGGCGAGATCCACCGGCCCGGCGTATCCGTACACGCCGCGGGCCAACCCCTCGGTACTGAACACGTAGCCGGGCGGATGCGCCTCGTCGACGCCGCTCGTCTCGAAATAGGGACACGGGCTGCCGTCGTCCAGGCGGGCCTCTTCGGCGCGGAGCGCGGCATCCTGCGTCATCCGGCGCGCGACTGCTTCGAGGTGCCGGTGGGCGCGCGCGGCTTCCAGCCGTCCGCCCATATGGAACACGATGACGAGAAGCGCGCCGATGCCGAGCAGCGCGTATCCGCACGGCCGGACAAACCGCTCGAATCCGTCGCCGGCGAGCGCGTGTGGATCGCGGTGCCCGGGGACGAGGCGTGGAACCAGGTTGGCGGCCACCAGCAGGGCCATCACCCCGACGGTGGACGGCACGCCGAGAAGGGGGAGAAGGGCCAGCCCGGTAACCGCGGCGCCGGCCGCCCCGCCGGCATGATCGAGCAGTTCGAGCCGGGAACCGGCGGCGCCCGGGCTCCGGCCGGCCTGCTTCATCCGATGTGCGGCGATGGGGAAGTAGCATCCCGTGGCGGCGCCGCACAACAGGAAGAGGAGCGCGTATACGGCCTGCGGGGCCGCAGCGGGGAGGCCGTAGATCGCGAGGATGATGTCGAGGTGCAGGAACAGGCAGAGGGGGAGCAGCACGCGGCCCTCCTGGACGCGCCCGGCCAGAAAGCGCTCGGAGGCCAAGCTGCCGAGGAACGAGCCGAACATGAACAGCGACGTGATCAGCCCGATGTACAGGAAGAGGGCGCCATACTGCGACTGGTAGACGAACATCAACACGATGCTGAGCGACATGCCCGCCAGGCCCACGGAGAATACGAGGGCGTATCCGTCGAATAGGGCCGGGACGGGGGCACGGCTCCGTGGCGAGCCGAGCAGGTAGGCGAACCGCAGCACGGCATACAGGGCCGCAATGCACACGGCCAGCCCGCCGGCCATGGTGAGCAGCAGGGGCAGCAGCCCGCCTATGGAGAGCCGGCCCGCTTGGCGAAGCGCCAGCAAGAGACTGAACAACAGGGCTTTGGGGCGGCGGTCCGTATTCAGCAGGAACGCGTGGGCGTCGACACCCGCTTGGTTGAGCCGATCCAGAGCTTCCTGATAGCTATCGAGCTGGAAGGCGACGCGATCGGGCGGAAACAGCGCGGGGAGTGCCTCGGGAGGATACAGGCCGGCCGCCCCGGGAATCGCGGCGAACCGGGCGCGTATGGCCTCCGGCGATTGGGCGAGTTCGGCGCCATTGGACGCGATGAGCCAGCTCTCATCGCCGGGTTTCAGGACGATTTGCTCGAAGGCGCTGCCGAGCGTGGCCAAGGCCGATGCACCCAGGCAGGCCAGTTCGCCGCCGACGTAGTTGGCCGCGCCCGAGATTCGCAACGAGACGACGCCGGCCGGCGCAAGAATCGCCTTCAGCCCGGCAAACAGTTCGCTGGTGGAATACCGGTTGGCGACGAGTGTGGTGGCGTCGGGCAGATTGAGGATGACGAGGTCGAATCGATGCGGTGTGGAGGCGATGAACCGGCGGATGTCCACGCCGGGCATTTCGACGTCGCCCGCCCCGGCACGGAATGCGTCAGGGAGCGCGTCGAATACGCGCGCCGGATAGTCGGGATCGGGATGGAGCCACACGACGCGCTCGATCTGGGGTTGCTCGCGAAGGCGGAGGCAGATGGCGAGGCTGCCGGGCCCCACCACCAGGACGTTCCGGGCGTCAGGGGCCTGGGCGAGGTGGATGGCGGCCACCTCGGAGGCGTGCTCGGTGTCGGGAAGGGCCTCGCACACGCTGCCCGCCGATGTGACGACGAACTGGCCTTCCCGCTGGCCGTAGAGGTATCGGGCCTGGGCCGTCGCGAAGGTGCCCGCGTACTCGTGGCCGGGCAGGAGTCGTTGCCAGGCAGCCCGGTGATTGGCGTTCGCCCAGCGTCCGCCCGTCCCCGCGGCGGCCAGCAAGGCCAGCAACAGGGCGGGCACCGCAGCGGCGAGCCGCTGCGCCCTTGCTCGCGCCCGGATGAATCCGCACGCCCCGGCCGCGGCAGCCACCACGAGCGATGCGGCCAAGGCCGCGCCTTCGCCCGGCAGGCCGTCTGCCAGGAGTCCCGTCACGAACACGCCGCCGACACAGCCGCCCAAGGCCTCGATGATGTAGACGCGCGCCACGGGCATGGCGTGTTCCCGGGCCGCCCAGCGGCAGGCCATGGTGAACAGGAAGCCCGTGAGGAGGCTGATGGGGGCGTTGACGAGGAACGCGAGGCCCAGCATGGGCGCAAATGGAAACAACTCGTACGATTGGACGCCGGCGATCCGGCGGATGTTGGCGATGAGGTAGAACTGGAGCACGAACGCCGGCAGGTAGGCGAGGGTGAGGAACTCGAACGCGCCCAATGCCCGTTTGTGGGCCCGGGATTCCGCGCGGCCCGCAAGGGCGCCTACGGCCACCCACGTGAGCCACGAGGCGAAGAATCCGCCGATGGCAAGCTCGGTTCCTTCGAAGGCAGTCAGGAAGGTGCGGAACAAGAGGGTTTGGGCGATCAGCGCGAAGAAGCCCAGCGCGAATACCACCGCCGAGCGCGCAAGCTTCATGCGTCGCCCTCGCTGAACACGTCCGCCTCGAACACGCGGAAGGACGCGCCCTCCTTCCAGGCATCAGGCGGCAACCCGGCCTTCATGGCGAGGTGGGTGAGCGTTTCTTCGATGCCCCAGCCCTG
>JAFGTL010000313.1 GCA_016934125.1 Candidatus Hydrogenedentota bacterium | reverse complement strand
GACGTGCTCGATTTCCCCCGCGATGTTCAACCGATTCTCGACAGGCATTGCACGTCGTGCCACAATCCGGAGACGCTCAAGGGCCGTGTCGATCTCACCGGCGATCACACCCCGCTCTTCTCCCAAAGCTACTGGACAATCACGGAACGGGGACTCATCGCGGATGGCCGCAATGAGCCCTACGGCAACCGGCCGCCCCGGACGATCGGCAGTTCAGCGAGCCGGCTGATGCAGAAAATCGACGGCAGCCACCAAGGCGTCAAGGTGTCGGCCGTCGAGCGCGACACCATCCGGCTGTGGATCGAGGCGAGCGCACCCTACGCGGGAACCTACGCCGCCCTCGGCTCGGGGATGTTCCCGGTCGAGTTCCCCGTCGAGGCCATGGAACGCCGGTGCGGCGCCTGCCACGGGAGCGATCCGCCCGCCCTGCACCCCATCTACAAGCACCAGTACTTCCAGTTCGGCGAGGCCAAGCCCGCGCTCCCGCTGGTTCATACCTTCGGCGATCTGCGCAACATCCGCGCATACATGGGCTACTACAAGTTCGGCAATGCGCGGACGCCGCAATCGCTGTGCAATCTCACGCGGCCCGAGAAGTCGATGCTGCTGCGCGCCCCGTTGGCGAAGGAGGCCGGCGGGCTTGGGCTGTGCGACCCCGGGGTGTTCGCGTCGGCGGAGGATCCGGACTACGGGGCCATCCTCGAGGCCATCCGCGCGGCAGCCGCCAAGCACGATGCCGAGAAGCGGTTCGACATGCCGGGGTTCCGCCCCAACGACTACTACATCCACCAGATGCAACGTTACGGCTTGCTGTTAAACGACTTAGGCCCCTCAGATCCGGTGAACGCATACACCGTCGATCACGCATATTGGGCACTGTCTCGGCGCGATCTCGCGCCGTCAGCCAAGCTCGTGGTACACTAACGAAGAGGAACATAGGAGGAGCCGCCTGCGGCCGGCACGGGGGAAGGGCTGACTGCCCGCCAGTGCGCCGGGAGGCCGGGCAAGCGGGCGGCGAGGGAAATGAGAATCGGGGGCCGGGCCCTTGTCAAAAAGGGCACGGGGAAGGGGCTGTCGAGGAGGTCGATAGTCCATGTCCATGTCCATGCCTCGCGGAGCCGACGCATATCCAGTGTACGAGGGTGGCCGGGCCTGGGGAGAGTCCGACGCCTGCCGTTCGTGCAGTTCCCTCGGAGAGCGCAGAGAAACGGGCGACGACCGCTCGCGTGAGGGCGTCTCACGATGAGGCGGGGGCTCTGCGTGCGCGCCGGCCGGACGGCCGCGGTGTGGCTGATTCTGGCGGGGGCCATGGGGGTGGCTTGGGCGGCGGCCCGAAGAGGCAGGGACTCAGACGATGCCGCGAACGCCCTGACGCCGGTGACGCTTCAACTCCGCTGGCTATGCCAGTTCCAGTTCGCCGGTTACTACGCCGCACTCGAGAAGGGCTACTACCGGGATGCGGGGCTCGACGTCACGATCCACGAAGGGGGCCCGGAGCGGAGCCCGATTGACGAGGTGTTGGCGGGCCGCGCCCAATACGCCGAGGGCAACAGCGAAGTCCTCTATGAACGGCTTCACGGCGCCCCGCTGGTGGCACTGGCCGTCGTGTTCCAGCACTCGCCCTCGATTCTGCTGGCGCGCAAGGACTCCGGGATCAACACGCCGCAGGATCTGGTGGGGCGCCGCGTCATGCTCATGCGCGGGACGGCCGACGCCGATCTGCGAGCCATGCTCCTGAACGAGGGCGTGCCGCTCGATCGGATCCACCGCCTCGACAGCAGCTTCGATATCCGCGATCTCGTCGAGGGCCGGACGGACGCGTTCAACGCGTATACAACCAACGAGCCCTTCTTCCTGAAGCAGCAGAGCGTGGAGCCGTCCATTATCAGCCCCATCACCTACGGCGTCGACTTCTACAGCGACATCCTGTTCACCACCGAGGCGGAGGTCGAGGAGCATCCCGAGCGCGTGCGTGCGTTCCGCGAGGCCAGTCTGCGCGGCTGGCAATACGCGATGGATCATCCCGACGAGGTCATCGACATGCTCCTGGCCAAGTACGGCGCACAGAAGAGCCGGGAGCATCTTCAGTTCGAGGCCGAGGCGATGCGGCACCTCATTCTGCCGGATCTGATCGAGATCGGCCACATGAATCCGGGCCGGTGGCGCCACATGGCAAACGTGTTCGTGCAACTGGGAATGGTGGATCCTGAGTACTCGATCGAGGGATTCCTCTACGATCCGAATCCGGCCCCCGACTATCGATGGCTCCAGTACACGGCATGGGCGATGCTCGCCCTGCTTGGGGTTGTGGCGGCGGTGGCGGCGTGGAACCTGCAACTCCGCCACCGGGTGAATGAACGAACGGCCGCGTTGCGCGAAAGCGAAGAGAAACAGCGTACGCTCCTCGAGAACCTGCCGCAGTGCATCTTCTTCAAGGACACGAACTCGGTGTACGTGTCGTGTAACGAGAATTTCGCGCGCGTTCTGGGTATCGCGCCGGACGAGATCGCCGGAAAGACGGATTTCGATGTGCATCCGAAGGAGTTGAGCGAGCAGTACAGGCGGGATGATCGCCGCATCATGGAGACGCGGCAGACAGAGGAGTATGAAGAGCCGTATGTGTTCGCCGGGCGTCCGGCGACGATTCGAATCGTCAAGACGCCGGTGCTCGACGAGTCGGGAGCCGTGGCGGGCGTGTTGGGCATCTTCTGGGATGTGACGGATCAGAAGCGCGCCGAGGAAGACCGGCGCGTGCTGCAGCGGCAGATGCAGCACGCCCAGAAACTGGAAAGCCTGGGCGTGCTGGCAGGCGGCATCGCCCATGACTTCAACAACCTGCTGACGTCCATTCTCGGGAACGCCGAACTGGCGCTCCGGACACTGGCTCCCGACGCCCACGCCCGGCAGAACGTCCAGGCCATCGAGAAGGCGTCGCGCCGGGCGGCCGATCTCTGCAATCAGATGCTGGCCTATTCCGGCCGGGGGCGATTCATGATCGAGCAGATCGATCTGCGGACGCTCGTGGAAGAGATGGCCCACATGCTCGAGGTCTCCATCTCGAAACGGGCGGCGCTCCGGTATGATTTCGCCGCCGATCTCCCGCCCATCGAAGGCGACAGCACCCAGATCCGGCAGGTTGTCATGAACCTGATCACGAACGCCTCGGAAGCCCTCGGAGACAAAGACGGCACCATCTCGATTGCCACCGGCGCAATGGACTGCGATCGGGCCTTCCTGAACGACGCCTACCTGCAGGAGGAACTCCCGGAGGGAAGGTATGTGTTTCTCGAAGTCACCGATTCGGGCTGCGGGATGAACGCCGAAACTGTCGCCAAAGTGTTCGATCCCTTCTTCACAACGAAGTTCACCGGGCGCGGACTCGGGCTCGCGGCGGTTCT
>JAFGTL010000312.1 GCA_016934125.1 Candidatus Hydrogenedentota bacterium | reverse complement strand
CTCGACGAACCCACCGAGGGCCTGGATCCACGGCAAATCATCGAGATCCGCGAGATGATCCGGAACCTGGCCGACGAGCATACGGTGCTGTTGAGCACCCACATCCTGCCGGAGGTGGCGCTCGTGTGCGAACGCGTGCTGATCATCAACCGCGGGCGTCTCGTGGCGCAAGAAAGCACGGACGCCCTGACCGCCGCGGGCGACAAAGTATCGCTCGACGTCGAGTCGGACGCGCCCGAGGATCGGGTGCTCGAGCGGTTGCGCGCGGCGCCGGGCGTCACGGGCGTCACGGCGGAGCGGCCGGGGCGCTACATCGTGGAAGGGGCGGCGAAGGCGGATCTGCGGCCTGCGGTGTCGCGTGCACTTGTCGAGGGCGGGTGCAGCCTGCTCGGCTTGAAACCGCGGACGCGCACCCTCGAGGAACTCTTCATCGAGGCGGTGTCGTCGGACGGGGAGGTAGGCGAATGAGGAACACGTGGGCGGTGTGCAAGCGCGAGTTCATGAGCTACTTCATCACGCCCATCGGCTATGTCGTGGTCGGCACGTACACGGCCATCTCGGGCGTCGGGTTCGCGGCCACGTTCATCATTCACTGCCGGATGACGCAGAATCCGTCCATGTTCGGGCTGGACGGTATTCCGGATCTCGAGGAGGGGTTCTTGAGTCCGTTCCTCGTGTTCTGCGGCCAACTGGTGCTCTTCATCGGCCCGTTGATCACGATGCGCCTTCTTGCCGAAGAGAAAAGCCGCGGCACCATGGAACTCCTGTCCACCCACCCGCTGCGCCACCGCGACATCATCTTCGGGAAGTACCTGGCCGCCCTGGGCGTGCTGCTCGTGCTGCTCGCCGTCATCGGCGCGGAACTCGTGATCATGTCCTACTACGTCAACGTCGAGCCGGCGGTGTTGTGGTTCGGCCTGCTGGCCGTGTTCCTCATGAGCGCGGCCTTCATGAGCCTCGGGTTGTTCGTATCGGCGGTCACGCGTAACCCGATCACCGCGGCGACGATGACGTTCGGGCTCTGGTTCATCTCGTACATTCTCGGCACCTTCGGGGGCAGCCTGCCCGAGGCCAATCCCGCCCCGGAGAGCCTGTCTGAAGGCCTGCGGCACGGCATCGGCCTCGTCTA
This sequence comes from Candidatus Hydrogenedentota bacterium, assembly GCA_016934125.1. Lineage (GTDB taxonomy): Bacteria > Hydrogenedentota > Hydrogenedentia > Hydrogenedentales > SLHB01 > JAFGTL01. The sequence continues at coordinate 6,398 of JAFGTL010000312.1, read as the reverse complement.
CGCGGTGTTCCGGGGTGTGGTGGTCGAGTTGCCGCTCGATGCGCACGCCGGGGAGATGGCCCTCGGCATCGTGCAGCCCCAGGATGCCGTCTACTACCTGTTGTTCTCGGCGTTCTTCCTGTTCCTGACGTTCCGGGCGCTCGAGAGCCGGAAGTGGAGGGCGTAAGGCATGAAGGTTCTGCGTACGGCTTCGGGCGTGTGCGCCCTGCTCGGGGTGGCGGTCGCCCTCAACTTCCTCCTGCTCAAAGAAGACTTCTTCGTGTGGCCCGTGTTGCTGCCGCTGATCGCGGGACTGGCGGCCGGGGCGATCTGGCTCGGCTTGAGTCTGTGGGCGCTGGTGGGCTCGTTTGAGCGCGGCAAGACGCTCGAGGGGCTGAATCTCGTGCTCGCGTCGATCGCGTTCCTCGGCATCTGCATCGCGCTGTATGCTTTCGTGAAACGGGTGGATTGGGCATGGGATCTCACCCGGGAAGGCCGGCGCGAGCTGTCGGAGCAGACGGTGCAGGTGCTCGAGCGGCTCGACGTGGATGTCGAGGTGTTGTGTCTGTTCGTGGATACCGGGGATCGCGAGACGGAGATCGCGAAAGAGAAGACGCGCCGGTTCCTCGAGCGGTGCCGGCGGCACACGGCGCGGTTGTCGTTCGTGTTCGTGGATCCGCAGCGGGAGACGGATCGGCTCCGTCAGATGGGCGTCACCCATTCGGCGCCGCAGGGCACCTGCGTGCTCCGCACGGCCGAGGGCGCGTCCAAGGCGGTATCGCTCCGTGGCACGCCCCCCCGGCTCGAAGAACTCGATTTCACGAACACGCTCATCAACGTGACGCGGGAAGGCCTGCCCAAGGTGTGCTTCCTCACCGGCCACGGGGAGCGGGCCGACGCGACCGTCCTTCGCAGACTACTCCAGGCCGAGTCGTACGTCATCGAGGATCTCGCTATCCGCATCGCCGATCCGGACATTCCGCCGGACTGCGATATCCTCGTGATCAACCGTCTCGAGAGCAACCTGGATCCGCGCGAGATCGCCGCGATCCAGCGGTATCTCGACGACGGCGGTCGGTTGCTGGCCCTGGTCGACGTGACGGGGGTTGCGGGCGGCGGCCCGGTGCCGCGCATGTTGTTTCTGGCATGGCTCGAACAGCGTTACGGCATCGTCGTCGGCGACGACGTGATCGTGTCGAAGGTGGGGGATCGGTTCGGCATGGTGGATCTGCTGCCGGATGCGGCCGCACTGAGCTTGTTCAACCGGATCGACGTGCCCGACGTCGAGTTTCATGGCTGCTACGATCCCGAACACCCGGTCACGCGCGGCTTCAACCAGAAGATGAGCCTGGCCGGGGCGCGTTCCGTTACCGTCGCGGCGGAACCGCCGGGGAACGTGGTCGCGTCCGAGATCCTGCGGACGCTGCCCTATGCGTGGGCCGAGAAGCGGCTCGAGGTGCTCATGCAGGCCAATCCGCCGCCCCCGAAACAGGATCCGGATGAACTGGCCGGCTCGATCGGCGTGGCGGTGGCCGCGACGGCGAGAACGGACGTGCCGGTGGGCGATTCGGGCGCGATGCGGGACGCCCGCATCGTCGTCGTCGGCGATACGGATCTCACGACGAATGAGTCCGTGTTGGCCGCGGGCCACCTGAACTTTTTGCTGAACGCCATGGCCTGGCTCAGCCAGCACGAGGAGTTGATCGGAATCCGGCCCACCGGGATCGAGAACGAGCCCATCCTCCTCACCGAACGGGACGAGCAGGCCATCGCCTGGCTCGCCACGCTCGGACTCGTGCAACTCGTCGTGGTGGCGGGCCTGGCCGCCTACGCCCTCCGGAGGAAGTACCGATGAAGTTCCGAACCACGGCGATTCTGTTCGGCGTGCTCGTCCTGCTGTGCCTGGGCTACTGGGCCTCGCTGCATTGGGAGCAAACCGCGGAACGCGAAGCGGTCGAGGCGAAGCGGCTGTACTCGTTCACGGGGGACGCGCTGGCGCGGCTCGGTGTGCAGCAGGAGGACGATCCGGAGTCGGTGGGCGAACGGGCCGAGGATGGAACGTGGGCGATTGTCGCACCGCACCGGATCGACGCGCACCAGGAACTGTGGAACCGGATGGCGGATGCGTTCGCGAACCTCTTGAATGAACGCACCATCGAAGAGGAGCCTGGCGGCCTGGCCGGCTACGAACTCGATCAGCCGCGGCTCCGCGTGCACGCCGTGACGCGCACCGGCGAGGAGCACCGGCTCGCCTTCGGCAAGCTCGATCCCTATCAGAAGGATCGGTATGTGCAGGTGGACGGTGGCCCGGTGGTGCTCATCTCGGACAAGTCCTACTTCGAACTGAACCGCACCCTCGATCTCCTCCGCCAATTCTTCCTGTTCAACGATCACAAGCAGGGCATTACGCGCCTCGAATACGCCCGGATCCGCCCCCGGGAGGGCGGTGGTACGCCCGGCGACGCCGACGGCCCGGCCGAGCTGCGCGGCGCCGAGGAGTCGGCCAAAGTGGTAGTCGAGTGGTCGGAGGAGGAAGGGGCGTGGCGGGTGATCGAGCCGGCGCCGCCGGGCCTGGCCGATCAGGAGATGGTGCAGCAACTCGTGAGCGAGGTGCAGTTCGCCGTAGGTCGCGGATTCGTGGACGAGCCCGAGAGCCTCGACGATTATGGCCTGGCCCCGCCCAAGTTCCGTATCACGGCCAACATCGGCGCCGAGGGCGCGCCGCAGACGGCGTATTTCGGCGTGTTCGCCCGCGACGACGAGAAGGGCGGCGTGTTCGTCAAGCGCGAAGGGGAACGGGCCGTATTCCAGGTGGACGCGCAGGTGGTGGTGCTGCTGCCGCCGACGCCGGACGCGTTCCGCGAGAAGCGGCTGTTGTCGCGCGAGGCCACCGAGATCACGCGTATCGACTACACGGCGGGCAGCACGCACACCGTGCTCGAAAACGATCTCGACAGGGGCTGGCGCATGGTCGATCCCTTCCAGGAGCCGGCCGATCAGGTGGCCGTGTCGAATCTCATCGGGGCGCTCCGCGATCTCCGCGGCAAGGGCTACTACTCGGGCGCGTGGCCCTCCTTCGGCCTCGAACAGCCCGCCATCGATATCGCCGTCACCTTCGCAGGGGAAGACGAGCCCCGCCACGTGCGCGTCGGCGCCGTGCCGCAGGGGAGCGATCGGCATTACGTGACGCAGGACACCGGCGCGGTGACGACGCTCAGCGTCCAGGAGATCGCGTGGCTGGCCAACGATCTCTTCTACTTCCGCGACAAGGCCCTGCTCCGGTTCGAGGCCAAGCAGGCCGGGGCCGCGTCGCTCACATTCCGGGGCGCGGCCTACCGCTTCGAAATGGGGACTCGCAAGTGGGAGGTCATGGAGCCGGCCGGCAAGGTGTGGGATCAGCAGAGCGACATGGCCGCCCTTCTCGATGCGTTGAGCGAAGTCGAGGCGGCCGGTATCGCGGAGCCGGCGCCGCCCAATCAGCCGGATCCCTACGGGCTCGAACAGGCGCTGCTGACCTTCGAGGTGGAGCTGGCCGGCGACGAGGCGGGGACGGCGGGCCCCCTCGTCATCGGCGCGGTGTCGCGGGAGAATCCGCGCCAGCGGTACGCGACGGTGCCCGATCGGCTCGAGGTGTTCCTCGTGAAGCAGAGCCTCATCGACGAGGTGCGCGAGGCGCTCCGCGGGATTCGCGATCGCTGACGGCGTCGCGCCCGGAAATCAGCCGCGGGAGTTTCCGCAGGAGGGCCCGCCGGGGCGCTCGCTGCCGCAGGTGGGGCATTGGTTGTGTCGGGCCGTGCCGTCAGCCGCCGATGCGTGGCCGCCGCAGCCGGCCCGGAGCGATCGGCCCCGGATGAGATACCCGAGGGCGAGCCCCACCATGGCCAGGGCGACGAGGGCGACGGTGCACACCATCCTCAGCATGTCAGTACTCCGCCCCCGATGTGTCCGCCGGGAACTCGGCCATGTACTCGGTGAACGCCGTGGTTTCGCGTTCGAGGAACTCGCCGGGCCCGTCGCGCACGATGAAGAGGGCGGCGAGCCCGAGCTTCTCGGCGAGCGCGAAACCCTCCTCCGGCCCGAGCACCATCAACGCCGTCGCATAGGCGTCGGCCATGGCGCACTCGTCGTGGAGCACGCTGACGGATGCGAGGTGGTGCGTGATGGGCCGGCCGGTGCGCGGATCGATGGTGTGGGACAAACGGTTGCCGTCCACCTCGTAGTAGTTGCGGTAATCGCCCGAGGTGGCCAGTGCCTGGCCCGACATGGGCACGACGCGCTCGACGGTGCGGCCGGCCGCGTCGGGCTTCTCAATGCCGATCCGCCACGGGGTACTGTGCCTGTTGCCGCCCGCCGTGCGCACCTCGCCGCCTACCTCCACCATGTAGTCGTGGAATCCGTGCTCTTCGAGGGCTTCGGCCGCCCGATCGACGGCGTAGCCCTTGGCGATGGCGGACAAGTCGCAGTAGACGTCCGGGCGCGTCTTGCGCAGCGTGGCGCGGGCCTCGTCGACGTCGATCTTATCGTAGCCGACGCGGGCGCGCAGGGCGGCGAGTTCGTCGTCGGACGGGACGCCCTCGCGCTTCTCGGGGCCGAAGCCCCACGCGTTGACGAGGGGGCCTACCGTCACGTCGAATGCCCCGCCGGAGGCCGCGCTCACCTGGTGGGCCATGGCGAACACATGGGCCGTGGCCGCGGACACCTCGAACGGTTCGGATGTGTGGAGCAGGTTGAACTGCGACAGCTCGGAGGCGGAGTTGTATGTCGACATGCACCTCTCCACCTCGTCGAGGCGGGCCCGGATGACGGCTTCCATCTGCTGGGCCTCGGCCCAATCGTGGGGGTGGATGGTGATCTTGACGCTATACGTCGTGCCCATCGAGGCGCCGATACCCATGAAGGTGATGGGCTTCCAGCACCCCGCACAGGCGAGGCCCAGGAGCACCGCACAGGCGAGGGCGGCACCGGAACGCCGTATGGCTGGGGTGAGGCGCACGTTGCTGTTCCTCCGCAGGGCGTCTCGGCGGCCGGCGCGGGCGGGCCGGCGCTATCCGCCGAAGTCGTCGAACATGATGTTCTCCTGTTCGACGCCGAGATTCTCGAGCATGTTGATGACGGCCGTGTTCATCATGGGCGGCCCGCAGATGTAATACTCGCAGTCCTCCGGCGCGGGATGATCCTTGAGGTAGTGATCGTAGAGGACTTGATGAATGAAGCCGACGTATCCGTCCCAGTTGTCCTCGGGAAGCGGCTCGGACAGGGCCAGGTGCCAGGTGAAATTCTCGTTCTCGGCCTGGATCTGATCGAATTCCTCGTCGTAGAACGATTCGCGTCGGCTCCGCGCACCATACCAGAACGACACCTTCCGCTTGGTGTGCAGCCGCCTGAACTGATCGAAGATGTGCGACCGCATGGGCGCCATGCCCGCGCCGCCGCCGATGAACACCATTTCCGCGTCGGTGTCGCGGGCGAAGAACTCGCCGAAGGGCCCCGCGATGGTCACCTCGTCGCCGGGCTTGAGGCCGAAGATGTACGACGACATGATGCCGGGGGGCGTGCTCTTGGGCGCGCCGGGCGGGGGCGTCGCGATCCGCACGTTGAGCATGATGAGGCCCTTTTCCTCGGGATAGCTCGCCATCGAGTATGCCCGCTGCACCGTCTCGGCACACACGGATCTGAGATCCCACAGGCGGTATTTGTCCCAGTCCTCGCGGAATTCCTCGTCGACGTCGAAGTCTCTGTAGGCCACCTCGTGGGGGGGGCACTCGATCTGGATGTAGCCGCCCGCCCGGAACGGCACCGCCTCGCCTTGGGGGAGTTCGAGCACGAGTTCCTTGATGAAGGTAGCCACGTTCCGGTTCGAGCGGACGCGGCACTGCCACTTGCGGACGTGGAAGATCTCGGCCGGGATCTCGATCTTCATGTCCTGTTTGATCTTCACCTGGCATGACAGCCGCACGCCTTCGCGCGCCTCGCCCCGCTTGACGTGGCCGAGTTCGGTGGGAAGCAGGGCGCCGCCGCCCTCGTGCACCTTCACTTTGCACACGCCGCAGGTGCCTTTGCCGCCGCAGGCGGAGGGGATGAAGATCTTCTGTTGGGCGAGGGCGCTCAGGAGCGTGTCGCCTACCGACGCGTGAATGCTGTGGTCGGGATCGTCGTTGATGACGATGCTGACGTTGCCGGAACTCACCAGCTTCGCCTTCGCCACCATGAGAATACAGACAAGGCTCAGGATGACGAAGGAGAACATGAACATGCCCAGCAACACGATCTGCATGAAGAGTCCCTTTCTCGCCGGCGGCCCGCTACAACTGGATTCCGGAGAACGACATGAAGCCGATCGCCATGAGGCCGGCCGTGATGAACGTGATTCCGAGGCCGCGCAGGCCGGCCGGCACGTTGCTGTATCGCATCTTCTCGCG
>JAFGTL010000311.1 GCA_016934125.1 Candidatus Hydrogenedentota bacterium | reverse complement strand
GGCACGCTCGATCTGGGCGAGGCCAAGTATCTCATGCGGACGCCGGGGGAGTTCCGTACGCCCGATGAACTGCAGGGGCTCGTCGTGAAGCAAGGGCCCACCGGCGCCGTGTATCTCCGCGACATCGCGACGATCCGCGACGGATTCAAGGATCTCGATACGATCTCGCGCGTGGATGGACGGCCCGCTGTCACGTTGACGGTTGCGAAACGATCGGGAGAGAACATCATCCGGATTGCCGACGAGGTGCACGAGATCCTTGGCGAACTCCGGGAGGAGTTGCCGGGGGGCGTCGATGTGGTTGTGACGTGGGACGAGTCGGACTGGATCCGGGAGATGGTGTCGGAACTCGAGAACAACATCCTGAGCGGGTTGATCCTCGTGCTGGCCGTGATCTTCGTGTTCCTTGGGCTGATGAATGCCCTGTTCGTGGCGCTCGCGATTCCCATCTCGATGCTGATCACGCTTGCGGTCGTGTACATGAGCGGCGTGACGCTCAATATGGTGGTGCTGTTCAGTCTGATCCTCGCCCTGGGGATGCTCGTCGACAACGGGATCGTCGTCGTCGAGAACATCTACCGCCACATCCAATCGGGCATGGGGCGTGTCGAGGCAGCCAAGAAGGGCGCCTCGGAGGTGGCTTGGCCTATCATCTCGTCCACCATGACGACGATCGCGGCATTCGCGCCGCTCTTCTTCTGGCCGGGCATCTTCGGGGATTACATGTACTATCTGCCGATGACGGTTTGCGTGGCGTTGCTGGCGTCACTGTTTGTGGGGCTCATCGTGAATCCGGCGTTGGCCTCGGTACTCATGAGTACGCGCAGGAAGCCGGGGCGTCGCGGGGCGTCGGGGCGGCACCCGTTCCTGGAGGGGTACGCGCGCCTGCTGCGGGTGGCGTTGCGCTGGCGCGCCGTTACCATCGTGCTGGCGTTCACCAGTCTGGCGGTGATCACCGCCGTGTTCTTCGTGAACGCGGAGACGGAGTTTCTGCCGGAAACGGAACCGCCGCAGGCCTACCTCGACATCGAGTGTCCGGAAGGAACCAACCTGGAGACGTCCGATCGAATCGTGCGTCAGATTGAGGGCATTCTGGAGCGGCACCGGGCCGATCTTGACTTCGTCATCTCGAATGTCGGCTCGAAGGGGATCGACGCGGGCGGTGTGTCTCCCGGCAGGAGCAATACCACCCATCTCAGCCGCGTCACACTCGACTTTCCGGAGCTTGCCGACTGCGAGGTGCTGCCCTCGGTGGTGGTGGAATCCGTTCGCGAGGAGTTGAGGGGCATTACGGGCGCCGAGGTGCGGATCGGCAAGATGGACATGGGGCCGCCGACGGGCCCGCCCATCAACATCGAAGTGAGCGGCGACGACTTCGACGAGCTGGCACGGCTTGCCAAGGACGTGCGCCGGCACATCAAGGAGATCCCCGGGCTCGTGGATCTCGAGGACGACTTGAACCGAGGCAAGCCCGAGGTGAGGGTGGTGATCGATCGCGAGCAGGCGTGGCGCACCGGGCTCAACACGCAGTTCATCGGCCTCACCGTGAAGGCCGCCATCAACGGCCGGAAGGCGGCGGATTTCCGCGAGGGCGACGAGGAATACGACGTCACGGTGCGCTTCCCGAAGGAGTTCCGGGAGGATCTGACGAACATCGAGGACATGAACCTCGTGAATCTGGCCGGGCAGCCCGTGCCGTTCTCGACGGTGGCCCGGATCGAGCAGGGGGCGGGCCTGGGCAGCATTCAGCGCATCGATCGCAGACGCACCGTTACGGTGTCGGCCGATGTGGCTGCCGGGCGGCTGGCACCGGAGGTGTTGGCCGACGTCCGGGAGCGAATGGAGTCGTTCGATCTGGGGCCGGGATACACCGTCGCCTACACCGGTGAGAACGAGGATATGGAAGAGACGGAGGCGTTTCTCGGGAAGGCATTCGTTGTCGCCATTTTCCTCATCGCCCTCGTCCTGATCACGCAGTTCAACTCGATCACCCAGCCGTTCATCATCATGACGTCGGTGCTCCTGTCGCTGGCCGGGGTGTTCTTGGGCCTGTTCCTGTTCCAGATGCCTTTCGGCATTTTGATGACGGGTGTCGGCTGTATCAGCCTGGCGGGCGTGGTCGTGAACAACGCGATCGTGTTGATCGATTTCATTAACCAACTCCGGGCGCGGGGCGCTTCGGTGGATGAGGCCATTGTCGAGGCGGGCGTGACGCGGTTCCGGCCCGTCATGCTCACCGCGATCACCACCATCCTCGGGCTCGTGCCGATGGCGCTCGGTGTGAGCTATGATTTCCGCGAATTCCGGTGGATTGTGGGCGGCGAGTCGAGCCAGTGGTGGGGCTCCATGGCCGTGGCGGTGATCTTCGGGCTGGCGTTTGCCACACTCCTCACGCTAATCATTGTGCCGACGCTGTACAGTTGCATGGCGAGCCTTTCGGCAGCGGGCCGGCGCGATCCGGCGGCGTCTGAGCCGGCACAGGAAGCCCTGGTGAAATGAGCGGGCCGGGAGGCCGTGCCCATCGTCGCCATCGAGACGGAGTATGTTGCGCAGGGGACTGACAGCGCTCTCCGGACTGATCGCAGCCGGCGGTATCCTCCTCTCTGTTCACAGCGTCATGACGGGCCATTCCGCG
>JAFGTL010000310.1 GCA_016934125.1 Candidatus Hydrogenedentota bacterium | reverse complement strand
GTGTGTTTGGGGACATCGGTTCCGTCCGGGCCCGGCAGAAGCCACCGCACGCCCACAAACCGTTCGAGAAACTCGCACACGCCGAACTCGGTGCCGTAGTCCGTCGGGCCGAGGATGAGGATGCTGTGTTCGTCGGGGAAGAGGATATCGAACCCGTCGTCGTCGAGCCCCTCCTGTTCGACGGGAGCCGCGTCCGTCCAAGGGCCTGGGCCGACGAACACGGCCGTGCCGGCCCCGGGCGGTTCGTGAACGACCGGCAGTTCCGCGCCGGTGGACTCACGCACGGTGGCCACGAACAGCTCGGCGGCACGCCGGACGGGTTCGCCTGCACCCTCGGCGACAACGACCGCCGCGGCGGGCTGGCCATCGCGTACGAGCCAGTAGTTGGACGGCGCGTCATCGGCCGCGCAGGCACACTCCAGGCCGGCGGCGGCGACGATGAAAGCGCAAATCAGCCCCGGAGCGAGCAAGTGTCTCATGGCATCACCCCCATGTTGCGTGCCCCCACTCTACCCCGGCGGCCCAGTGAAGGCAACTGCGACGCCCTTACCTGCGCGCAACCCTTGGCCGCGCGCACCCTTGGCTGCGCGCAATCGACTGGGTTCGTTGGGGCGTGTTATACTCCGGGGCGGTGATGCAGATTCTGAGCGCCCCCACCAGCGGGAGCCCCGCCGAGGCGAAGGCGGAAACCGGAGATTACACGATGACGAAGCGAATGGCGGCGTGTGTGGCGTTGGCGATCCTCGTTCTGGCGGCGGGGCAGACTGCCCGAGCGGACGGCGTGCAACTGCGGCTCAGGCTCGAGAAGGGGGATGTGCTCACCCAGACGATCACGACGGTGCAGCAGATCCGCCAGACGTTCATGGGTAATCCGATGGACATGACGCAGGAAATGGCGTTTGAACTGACGCAGCGCGTGACGGACGTCGATGCCGAGGGCACGGCATCGGTGCAGATGGTGTACGACGCGGTGCGATTCAGACAGAAGGCGGCCCAGGGGGAATTCATATACGACTCGAAAGAGCCGGAGGCCGCGAGCCACCCCATGGCACGCGGATTCACCGCGCTAGTGGGCCAGGCCCTGACGATGAAGTTCCACGCCGACGGCCGGGTGAGCGACGTGCAGGGAAGTGAGGCGATCGCAGCCCGGCTCGTGGAGAGCATGGGGCTCACCGAGGGGCCGCAGAAGGACATGGCCCTGCAGCAGTTCAAAGAACAGTTCGGCGCAGACGCCATCCGGCAGAGCCTTGAGCAGGCCATGAAGATCTATCCGGAGGGGCCGGTGGACGTTGGGGACTCGTGGGACGCGGTGATGACGCTGAAGCAGACGTTTCCGGCCACGATCGCGTCGACGTATACCGTGAGCGAACGGCGCGACGGTGTGACGTTTCTGGATGTGAAGGGCGCCGTCACGAGCGATCCGGAGGCGAAACCCATGGAGATGGGCCCGCTCAAGATGACGTACAAGCTCGACGGAACCCAATCGGGCACGGTTGAAATCGTGGAGGCGAACGGGCTGAGTCGGAAGAGCGTAATCGAGCAGAAGCTGGAGGGAACCGTACGCATAGAGGGCATGCCGGGCCAGGCCGCGGGGCAGAATATGCCCATGTCCATCGTCAGCACGTTCACCGTCACAACCGACACGAAGTAGGCCGCCAGCATCGGCCCCGGGCGGAGGGCAGCCTTCCGGAGCGCCCGGGCCCGGTGTGGCCTTGGTGAGAGCGGCCGCCTGCCCTGGGAGAACCGCCATGAAGTTCGCAACGGAGTACCTCGAGTTCAATACGCGGAAGCACCGCGAATACATCAACATCACGGATCGGGTTGCCGAAGTGGTGCGCAACAGCGGAATCCAGGACGGGATGGTGCTGGTAAGCGCCATGCATATCACGGCCGGCGTATACGTGAATGACGCCGAATCGGGACTGATTCAGGACATCGACGAGTGGCTCGAAGGACTGGCGCCGTTCAAGCAGGACTACCGGCATCACCGCACCGGCGAGACGAACGGCGACTCGCATCTCAAGAGCCTTCTCGTCCACCACGAAGTGATCGTGCCCGTCACCAAGGGCGAACTCGATCTGGGGCCGTGGCAGCAGGTGTACTACGCGGAGTTCGACGGACAGCGTCGCAAGCGCCTGGTGATCAAGGTCATGGGCGAGTGAGGCCGCGGCCCGGTTCCGACTGGTGGAATCGGGCTTGCAGGATAGGATGCAGGGACTGGGCATGAAGCGCGATTTCGAGGTGGTCGTGGTCGGCGCGGGCCACGCGGGTGTCGAGGCGGCACTGGCGTGCGCGCGCACGGGCCACCGCACGATGCTGTGCACGATCCAACTCGACAACATCGCCAAGATGAGCTGCAATCCGGCCATCGGGGGCATCGCGAAGGGCCAGGTGGTGCGCGAGATCGACGCACTCGGCGGCGAAATGGCGCGCTGCATCGACCGCACCGGCATTCAGTTCAAGATGCTCAACCGCTCGAAGGGCCCGGCGGTGCATTCGCCGCGCGCGCAGGCCGATCGGACGGCCTACCAGTACGACATGAAGCGGGTGTGCGAGGCGCAGGACAACCTGACGCTGCGACAGGCGCTCGTGGACGAGTTGATCGTGCGGGACGGGGCGATCGCGGGGGTGCGGACGGCACTAGGGGCCGAGATCACGGCCGAGGCGGTGATCGTGTGTACGGGGACGTTTCTCGGGGGCCGGCTGCATTTCGGCATGGTGGATGTAGGCGGCGGGCGGGCGGGCGACATGCCCGCGAACAGGCTGACGGAGTGCTACCGAGCGCTGGGGTTCACCGTGGGCCGGCTGAAGACGGGCACCTGTCCGCGCATTCACCACCGAAGCATCGATTTCAGCGCCTTGATCGAGCAGCCCGGCGACGCGGAGCCGCGGCCGTTCTCGTTCGCCACCCCTGTGGAGGGGTTCAGTCCGAATCGGATCCTGTGCTGGCTGACGAACTCGAACCGGCGCACCCACGACATTATCCGGGCCAACCTGGATCGATCGCCCCTGTTCTCGGGGAAAATCGACGGGGTGGGCATCCGCTACTGCCCGAGCATCGAAGACAAGGTGATGCGGTTCCCCGAAAAGGACTCGCATCGGGTGTTTCTCGAGCCGGAGGGCCTCGACACGTTCGAGGTATACGTGAACGGCCTGTCCACGAGTTTGCCGGAAGATGTGCAGTTGGCCATGTTGCACACGCTGCCCGGGCTCGAGGAGGCGGAGATCATCCGCCCGGGATATGCCGTCGAGTACGACTTCGTGCAGCCCTCGGAACTGAAACCGACGCTCGAGACGAAGCGGGTTCAGGGGCTCTATCACGCCGGGCAGATCAACGGGACCTCGGGCTATGAGGAAGCCGCCGGCCAAGGCCTGTTTGCGGCGCTGAACGCGATCCGGCGTCTGGAGGGCGCGGAGCCGCTGTACATCCCCAGGAGTGAGGCCTACATCGGGGTGCTCGTAGACGACCTCGTGACGCGGGGGGTGGTGGAGCCGTATCGGCTGTTCACCTCGCGGGCGGAGTACCGCCTGTTGCTGCGCCACGATAACGCCGATCTGCGGCTCACCAAGTACGGCATCGCCGGCGACGCGGCCTTGGCGCGCGTGCGGGCCAAGCAGGAGCGGATTCTGCGCGAAGTGGAGCGGCTGAACAGCGAGATGCTGGCGCCCTCGGCAGATTTGAACGGGTATCTCGAGGCCCGGGGCATCGGGCCGCTGGCCGAACCGCAACCGGCGGCCCAGGTGCTGCGCAGGCCGGGCGCGACGATTGCGGACGTGTGGCACGTGACGCCGCCGCCCGTTCCGCTGGATGCCGAAACGGCCGAGCAAGTCGAGATCGACATCAAGTACCGGGGCTACATCCAGCGGCAGGAACGCGACATCGCCCGGTTCCAGAACGCGGAATCGCAACACCTTCCGGAGGACATCGACTACTTCGCGGCGCCGGGCATTCCCTATGAGAGCAAACAGCGCCTGGACGAGATCCGGCCGATCAGTTTCGGGCAGGCCGCCCGGGTGCCGGGCGTCCGCCCCTCCGATATTGCCGCGCTCCACATCTACGTGGCGAAGCGGCAACGGGCCGCCCGGGGCGACGGGTGAGCAGGGCTTTCGGGGCCGCAAACTGTATGCGCCCAAACGGCCGATGAAGCGCGGGAGGGGGTTTATTCCGCGGCATCGATATGGTATACTGGCGGCAGATTCGAGAGGGTAGTGGCTCAAGCGAAAGGAGGATTACGGCTATGTTGTGGTTGATCCTGAGTCCTGTGCTCTATGCGGTCTGGATCTGGTGGCTGTTCGTCGGGTATCCGTCCCTCTATCCGAACTGAGAGACGGGCGGCCGAATTCCGAACAGCGTCACAACACGTATTCCGCGGGCGGACGACAGCGGTTGTCCGCCTTCTTCTTTGATGGGGAGCAGATGGCGGGGCGCAAGGCAAATTGGCGATTTCGGCCCTTGTCGCCTCGAAAACCGATGTGGTATACTCGGACTCGTGGTTCACGTAACGGCAGTGGATAAGTGCAAGAAAAGGAGAGAGAAAGATGCTGGGGTATCTGCTTGGCGTGGCAATCTGGGTGTTGTACCTTCTGTGGGTGGTCTGCATCGACTTTTCGGAGTATCTCTAGTATCTCCGCTTCAAACCCTTGGGGTTTGAAATAGGACTTCGGCAAGGCGACGAGCCCCGAGATGGGCCGTCGTCTTTCCTTTTGTGCGAGCCGGGGCCTGGCGCGACGGGTGGCGGGCCGGCACGGGGCCAAATGCATGCGGCCGTCCCGGCCTGTGGCGAGCCGGAACGGCCGCAGAGAACGCAAAGAAGGGAGATCCGTGGCTTGGTGGTGGTGGATTTTCATCCTCTGTGTTCTCAGAAAGCCACCCGCAGGTAGTCGCGAAGGGGAGGGCGTCATCCGGACGGCAGGTGGTGGTGTAACCGCCGGGGGCGCCGCCGCCTTGCGGGCCTGGGAATTCAAGTTTGTGGGGATGAAGGCGCTCGCTGCTCTGTCGTCTGCCGGCGCGTCCGGCCCGCCCTGCATCCACGTTTCAGTCAGTTTGACTGGCGGGGAGGCGCGCGTGTTTCACGGAATGGGGCGCGCGTCGGGCGGGGGAGGCCCGCGGAGTGCCCTATGGCGATGGGCGGCAAGCCGTTCCGGCCATGGGCGGCCGGGGACAAAAAGGCGACGAGGCGCCCGTGGGCGCCCCGTCGACGTCGGCCTTGTGGCCATGCTCAGATGTCGTAGTAGAGGTAGAACTCGTAGGGATGGGGGCGGATGGCGACTTGCTGGACTTCGGCCTTCCGCTTGTAGTCGATCCAGGTCTCGATGACGTCCTGGGTGAACACGTCGCCCTTCATGAGGAACTCGTAGTCGGCTTCGAGCGAATCGAGGGCTTCTTCGAGGCTTCCGGGGGTCTGGGGAACCAAGGCCTTCTCCTCGGGGGGCAGGTCGTAGAGATCCTTGTCGAGGGGCTCGCCGGGATCGACCTTGTTCTGGATGCCGTCGAGCCCGGCCATGAGCATGGCGCTGAACGCCAGGTAGGGGTTACAGGCCGGATCCGGAACGCGGAACTCGATGCGCTTGGCCTTGGGGCTGGCCGAGTACATGGGGATCCGGCAGCAGGCGCTTCGGTTGCGGCTGGAATAGGCCAGGTTCACCGGGGCCTCGAACCCGGGCACGAGCCGTTTGAAGGAGTTCGTGGTGGGGTTCGTGAAGGCCACGAGCGCCTTGGCATGCTTGAGCAGGCCGCCGATGTACCACAGGGCCTCCTGGCTGAGGCCGGCGTAGCGATCGCCCGCGAAGAGCGGCTTCCCGTCGCGCCAGAGGCTCTGGTGGGTGTGCATGCCGGAGCCGTTGTCGCTGAACAGGGGCTTGGGCATGAAGGTGGCGGTCTTGCCGGCCTGCTTGGCGGTGTTCTTCACGATGTACTTGTACATGGTGAGTTTGTCCGCCATGGCGGTGAGGGCGTCGAACCGGAGGTCGATCTCGGCCTGGCCGGCCGTGGCCACCTCGTGGTGGTGGCACTCGACCTGCAAACCGCACTTCAGCATGGTGTCCACCATCCTGCTGCGGAGGTCGACCTGGGAATCGGCCGGGGGAACGGGGAAATAGCCCTCCTTGTAGCGGAGTTTGTAGCCGAGGTTGGGGGCCTCATCCTTGGCACTGTTCCAGATGGCCTCGCTGCTGTCGATTCGATAGAAACCCGTCCAGGGCGTCTGCTCGAACTGCACGCTGTCGAGGATGAAGAACTCTGCCTCGGGGCCGAAGTAGGCGGTGTCGGCGATACCCGTGGAGAGCATGTAGTTCTCGGCCTTCTGGGCGATACAGCGGGGACAGCGGCTATAGCGCTCCTTCGTGATGGGGTCGAGGATGTTGCAGTAGAGGATGAGCGACGCGATCTCGGTGAACGGATCCATGGTCGCGGTTCGGGGGTCGGGCAGAACGAGCATGTCGCTCTCGTGAATGCTCTGCCAGCCGCGGATACTGGAGCCGTCGAAGCCCAGGCCCTCCTCGAATGTCTCCTCACTGAGTTCAGACACGGGGATGTGAAAGTGCTGGACGAGGCCGGGGAAGTCCATGAACCGGAGGTCCACAAACCGCACGCCTTCCTTCTTGCATAGATCCAGTACGTCACTCGGGCTCAGCTCTCTCCTCATGGTGTCCTCCATGCCTCCGTAGGTGGAGG
>JAFGTL010000309.1 GCA_016934125.1 Candidatus Hydrogenedentota bacterium | reverse complement strand
CTTGGGCGGCGTCCGGTTCACCTCGTCGGCCAGCACGACGTTGGCGAAAATGGGCCCCTTGCGGAACTCGAATTGCCGGCTGGCCGGATTCAACACCGACACGCCGATGATGTCGGACGGGAGCATGTCGCTCGTGAACTGGATCCGGTGAAACGCACAGTCAATGGAACGGGCGAGGCCCTGGGCAAGCGTCGTCTTGCCGATGCCGGGGATGTCCTCGATCAGGATATGGCCCCGGGCGAGCAGGCCCGTCACGCAGAGCTTAACCACTTCGCGTTTCCCGAAGATAACGCGCTCGATGCTGTCAAGCAACGCCGTAATCTGCCCGGCGGGAGAAGACTGGCTCATCTGTTCAGACAAAGGACGTCGCTCCTTGTCGACTGTGCGTAACTCCCTGACTTGTAACATGTTCCCGCTCCCGAATGCCACTCCATGCGCTTCTGGACGCGTTCAGAGTCAACACCGCGCGAGCGGGTGTTTATTCGGCACAGACGCCCCGTGCCGGTGCACGGGCCGCGCGGCCCGTCATCCACCACCCGGATCGGACTGGCCGTGCCGGCCCCGGAGCGTGGCCATCAGGGCGAAGATGTCGCGGGCGCCTTGGACGGTCACCCACAGCGACAGGAGGGCGAAGGCCCCTACCGTGGCCACGAACACCCACTTCCACAGGCCCATCCAGAATCCCATCGTCCGGCCTCCAGTCTCGTCCCGCCGGGGAATCGCCCCCGGCTCAACCGGAAGGATCGCTCCCTTCCGTTGGCGTTCAGGTTTCGCGCGCAGTCGGCGCGGGTTTGTCGGGAAACAGCAGCGATCCGAGGATCACGGCCACAAAGGCCAGCACAACAGCCGCCAAGCCGACACGGGCGCCCGTGAATCGTTCGATCGCACGCTCGGGAAGGCCCATGAGGTGCACCAGCAGGCCCCGCTGCACGGGCTTCAGCCCGAATACGGCGAACCCGCCCCCGATCAGGGCCAGAACGGCGCCCGTACTGCTGGCCCGCTTCCAGTAGAGCCCGCCCGCCAGCACCGCGAATGCCCCCGTGAAGTAGATCCCCCCGCTCACGGCCATGAAGTCCCACAGCCGCTGCCCAAGGGGATAGGCGTAGCTGATGATGAAGATCATCACCCCGATGACGACCACCAGCACCCGGGCGATCGTGACTTGCGCGCGTTGCGAGAGGGCCTTCCCCCGCATCGCCATGACGGGCGCGATCACGTCGTTGGTGATCACGGAACTCCAGCACAGGAAGTAGCTGTCGTGGGTGGACATGAACGCGGCGATCATGGCCGCGGTGAGCAGGCCGATGAATCCAACGGGGAGAATCCGGCCGAGGAACACGGGCATGGCGTACACCCCGCTGACGGCCTGGGCCGGATCGGCGGGGAAGAACGCCTCGCGCAAGGCGGGGGTCTGCATGACGAACACGTACGCGCAGACGCCCCAGAAACACGGCACGATGACGCGAATGGCATAGGACAGGGACGCCCACATGAATTGCTTCTTGACGACGGCCTCGCTCTCGCAGGCCAGGGCCCGGGCCACCGAGGTGGGCCAAACCGCGCACCCCTGCGCGCCGAGGAACAGCATCCAGAGGACGTAGTCGATCCCGAACGAACTCTCGGAGACAAGGGGGTTGAAGCCGGCCGCACCCTTCAGCTCGGCGACGCTCGTGAAGATGGTGCCCCACCCCAGCTTGGCGACGGCGAAGCCGGTGGCGAGGATCAGGCCGAATGAGAGCACCACGA
Source organism: Candidatus Hydrogenedentota bacterium (assembly GCA_016934125.1). Lineage (GTDB taxonomy): Bacteria > Hydrogenedentota > Hydrogenedentia > Hydrogenedentales > SLHB01 > JAFGTL01. The sequence continues at coordinate 11,942 of JAFGTL010000309.1, read as the reverse complement.
ACTGGAAGTAATCCGTCAGCACGACGGACACCATGCCCCCGAGCACGGTATAGAAGAGCACGAGCACGAGGAGCGCGCCCATGACGAAGAGGAGGGCGCCTTCGCTCTGGAGGCCGGTGATGCCGACGATGAACTTGGCCCCGAATCCGAGGAACAGGCCCATATTCAGGATACCGGCCGTGGCGAGCATCACACCGCCGAGGATGCGCGTGCGCGGCCCGAACCGCTTGCCGTAGAACTCGGGAATCGTCAACACCTCGTGCCGCCGCAGCCCCGTCAGGATGAAGCCCGTAGCGCCCACGACGAGCGTGGCCAGGCCGGCCGCAAGGGCAATGTGGAAGGCGGCGAAACCGCCCGTGAACCCCATCTCGGCGTTGTACATGACGGTGATGAGGCCGAGTTCCGTGCCGGTGAGGGTGGCGATGCCGAGCGCCGTGCGGATGCCGCGGCCGGCCACGACATAGTCCGCCATGTCGGACACGTAGCGATTGGCGATCAGGCCGATGGCCACCGACACGACGAGATAGAGCACCACAATGCCCCAGTCGATGGCGGCGAAATTGGTGTCGGCGGCGATCTGGGCGAGTTGTTCCATTACGGGCTGCAGCCCCTTGTCGGACTCATGTGCGCGCGCCCCCGCACGCCTTGTCCGCCGCGCCCCCCGCGCCGGTGCCTACAGCCATCGCTCGAACCATTCGTCGGCCCGGGCGAGGCACTCCTCCGTCATCGAATGCCCGTCGTGGTGCTCGTGGTTCTGCAGGGCCTCGGCCTCGCCCAGGAGCGCGTACACCGTCTGGGCCAACTTGACGGCCTTGCCGCAGCTCCTTGTCTTCGCCAGCACCTCATCGTTCAACGCCGTGATCAACAGCGTCGGATTTGGCGCCGCCAAGGCAAGCAGGTGTTCCCAATCGAAGGGGAAGCTGTTCCCCTCCACCGCCTCCTTCAGCTTGGGCAGGGCCGAGAAGCCGTCGTCGTCCACCCAGCGCTGGGGCCTGGAATCGTCCGCAAACCGGGTGAACCCACAACTGGCGACGCAGGCCTGAATGCGCTCGTCGAGGGACGCCAGAATCAGCGCGGCCGTACCGCCGAGCCCGTGGCCGACGACACCCAGCCGTTCGACGTCGACGCGTTTGGTTTCGCACAGGGCATCGAGGGCGTGCACGTTGTCGACGAGCATCTTGCCCAAGGCGGACATCTTCGGGTTGTCTCGATAGAGGTGCGAGGTATCGAACGGATCGAGCCCGTGCGGGGCGCGCTCGCCGGCGGCCACCGAATCGGGCGCGATGGTGGCGTAGCCGAGGCTCGCGTAGTGGTGGGCGAACGCGAGGCGCGGATCGCCTTCGATGCCCGCGGCCTCTTCCTTTCCCTGCGGCACCCGCCGGTGGCAGCAAAGGATGCCGGGCACCTCATCCTTCCCTTCGGGGATGAAGAGCCACGCCGAGACGCGCTCCCACTCGTCGACGAAGTAATTGATCCGCTGGCGCACGTAGGAGGGCCCCGAGGTCTCGTCAACCACCTTCACCTGGAGTTCGACGTGATCCTTCGGCAAGGCGCCGAAAACCTGCTTGACCGCCTGGATAATGGCCTTGCGAGCCTTGGGCCACTCGGTGAGGCTCTTCATTGTGGCGAGGTCAACCATCTGGACTCCACTCCCCGTGTCAAAGCCCATGCTAACAGGTTCGTCTGCGCGGCACAATCTGCATGGTAGAGCGGCCGATCCGCACTCGTCAACCTCGCCGCGCCTCGTTCTCCTCCTGCCCGTACCACAGCGGATGATGGTGCTTCAGCCAGTTCGCATCCACGTATCCGAAGAAAATGGACTGCCACGTTCCCGGGTTCGCGATAGTTCCCAGGTAAAGATGGGCGATTCCCAGGGCGAGATAGGCCAAGGCGCAGTACTGATGCGCCAGGAGCACCAGTTCCTGCCCCTCCGCATCGAACACCGGCCATATCCGGAGCAGCCCGGACGCCACCACCCCCAGCCCCAGCACGAGAACCGTCCAGAACAGGCCCTTCTGCCCGCAGTTGAATCGGCCCGCGGGCACCTCCGCACTGCCCCCCAGATACCCGCCGAAATGGCGCGCCCACTCGACGTCGTGCGGCGCGAACCGGCAGTCCAGAGCCCAAGTCAGTACAAGGGCGGTCACCCCAAGCGTAAACACCGCAGCCGCAATGAGGTGCGCCACCCACCACCATCCCGACAGGGCGGCCTCGAACCACACCGAAGCGGCGAATCCGGTGACCACGAGGGCCAGAAACCCAACCATCGTGGCGAGGTGGACGGCGCGCTCCCAGACGCGGAACCGGCGGATCCGCGGACGCCCCGCCGCGGGCGCCACCTTCCTCGAGCCGAACACGAGCAAGGTGAGCAGGTAGTGAATGATGCATGCCGACGCGACGGCGGCACTGACGATCAGAACGGCAAACCGAAACATGCTATTCCCTCTCGAGCATTTACTTGGGCCTGGTTGCGACAAGGGCTCTCAAGGCAGACTCGATGCCGCGGAGCGCGTAACGGGCCAGCACAAGGGCCAGGATACCCGCGAGCACGGCGCCGCCCATCAGAAGGGCCTTCTGCCACCGGGCGACACTGGCCAACGCGGCCAGCAGCGCGGGATCATTATCCTGCAACTCATACATCGGCACGGCCGGGGCCGCGGCTACGCGGGCCGGCGAGCCCCCGCCCACCTGCGCGTAGAAGAACGGGCTGTCCTCGGCGTGGCAGTCCGTACAGCCGCCCGCACCCAGCGACTGGGCGGCCGGCCGGACATCGTGCGCCATGCTCCAGGTGTACGGCTCCGCCGCGGGGCCGACGGGAACGGCCGTCAACCGGCCCGACTCCAGCACGTGGCACACGCCATCGCAGACATACGCCGGCGTATGGGCCGCCACGTGCCGCTCCGCAAGCAAGGACAACACCTTGGCCACCTGTTCCGAGGTCAGGCGCGTGTCCGGCTCGGGCTCAGGCTTCGGTTGAGGTTCCGGCGGGGCCTCTTGCTCGGCGGCGGCCTCTTCGGCGGCCGGCTCGGCCTCTGCATCGCCTTCGGACGCCTCCGCTTCCGCGGCAGCCTGCTCTTCAGCGGCGCGTGCGGCGGCCTCCCGTTCCTGCGCCTCGGCCTCGAACACCTCATCGACCACCGCCTGCACGGCCTCGAGCGCCAGCGGGACGACCTCCTCGCCGTTGCGATCGGCCCAGAACGCCGGCCACATGAGGTAGTCGAGCCCGATGCGGCCGTCCGCCTCGCGGGCGAACACGGGGGAGGCGATGACGGGCAGTTCGGTGTACCACTGGGCACGCCCGTGTATGCCGAGCCGGTTGGCCCTCGAAGTCCTCACGGGCTGGGTGTGAGCGGCCGGGAGAGGGCCCGAATGGCACGACGGGCACGTCATCTTCTCGAGATGTACGGCCGGCAACCCGCGGTGGGCGGGCCGGGGAGCCATGAAGTAGCCGCCCCGGGCGCTCCCTGCGGACGCGTCCGCACTGCCCAAGTGGCACTCGCGGCAGGTGAGCGCCGCGCCGGGCTGGGCGGTATCCTCCCCCTCGTATCCACGCACCATGTTGTGATCGAGGCCGTGCCGGTGGCAATCGGCACACGCCATGCCCCCGCTCAGATGGACATCGTCCCGCGGCACCAGCGCATCGTCTTGCTCCGGATACCAGACGGAATGGCAGAAATAACAGCGGTTGGCCGCCGGCTTCCCGACAATGTCCAGGAATGCCCGGTTCTTCTCGTCGAAACGGGAGGCGTCATACCGCACTTCCGGCGGCGTCGCCCATGGATTATCCGGATTCGGCCCGTCGATCGGATCGTAGCTGTCCGGCAGGCGCGAGGCGATCCCGTCCACGATGGCGAGTCCGCTGGCCGCCGTGGCCGCCCACTTGAGGTTCTCGCGGGCGATCTGCTTCACCCATTCGCTCTGATCCTGATCGCGCGCGGCGTTGTGACACGCCAGGCAGTTGATCTCGACATGGCCCGAGATCTCCCACCGGGACTCGATGTCGGGCAGTTGATCGGCGAGTTCACCCGCGCCGCCACCGGGCATATGACGCGCGAAATCCTTCGTGAACTCCCACGGCGTGAGCCCGAGATCGTCGGGGCGCCACGTGCCCGGCCAATCCCGGTAGGACACCGGGATCTGGGTGCCCGTCTTGTCGTCCACGAGAAACCAGGGCTGGCCGCGCCGGCCAGGCGCCACACCGGCCGAACAGGCATTGAAATGCCAGCCCGAACGGATGGTTTCGTAGTCGTGGCAGCAGCCGCAGGTTACCCGCGTCGAGAACGGCTCGGGACGCGTGTCGTACGGGCTGATGGGCTCTCCGTACTCGTCGTACAGGGGGATGAGGTGCACGGGCAGCGTGCGGCTGCCATCCTCGGCGATCTCCGTCGTCGGGAGGTCGAGAGGGGGAACGTCCGTGCCGGCCCCGATGAGCATCAGCGAGGCAAGGCACAGCGTTGTCGCAGAAAGCAGTGTTTTTCTCAAACCACAAAATCCTCGGGCTTGAACTCGACCTTGCAGGCCAGTTCCACGGCATCGTTTACCCTGAGCACCTCGACAGCCGTCTCGTACCCCACCTCGGCCGGGCAGTTGAGCGGCGTGCCCATGCGGATGGCGTCGAAGAAGTTCTCCAAGTGGGGCTGATGAACGGGCTTGTTCAACTCGATGGGCAAGTCCCAAGCCCCCAAGGGCTTCGACACGCGCACATCCAGCAGCACATCCGTCTTGTCAGCGGCGGCCGGCTCCTCCTCGTACTTGACCAAGTCGCCATTCTTGGCCAACTGGCTCCACCGCTCCTGATCGGCATGCGCTTCCCGCAGGAAGTGGTTGCCGCGCTGCGGCACCTCCGAGATCACGAGCGTGCCGTCTTCACCCATGAACGTCTCGTAGAACCCCCCGTTGCTCGTTGTGGTCAGCACCTGGTAGAAGGCACGCGAGGTGCCCTGCGGCGTGTCGTATTCGTACACCGCCATGACGTTGTCGTACCACTCGTGATCGGGGTAGAAATCGACGCCGCCGCTGGCCGACACCGACTTCGGATTGCTGCCGAACACCCAGTTGAAGATGTCGATCTGGTGGGAGCCCAAGTCGACGATAGGGCCGCCGCCGTACTTCTTGTACCAACGCCAGTTCCGGAAATGCTGCATCGAGTCGAAGCCGTATTTCTCGAGCGTGGCCTGATCGATGGTGTAGCGGTTCGGCCACCCGAGATCCTCGCTCTTGGCGCGGTTCCATTGCCCATAGCCATGCGTCACCCGGCCGACGAGCGCCTCGTCCCGCAGGAGCCGATCGATGGCGTGCTTGTACCGCGGGTTGCTTCGGCGCTGATGGCCGATCTGAAGGAGCTTGCCCGTCTCGCGCGAAGCCAGCACCATCTGCCGCGCCTTCTCGAGGTCGTTCGACATCTCCTTCTCACAGTACACATGAAGCCCGGCCCGCATGCAGCCGATGGCGTGTTCGGCGTGCATGAAGTCCGGCGTGGCCACGATGGCCGCGTCCAGATCCTGCTCGGTGTCCAGCAGTTCCCGGAAGTCCTCGTAGACGTTGACCTCGTGGCCGAACTTGCGCAAGGTGCCCGAACCGCGGCGCTGGCTGTACGACCAAATGTCGCAGACGGCCTTAAACCGGATCCCGGGGATCTTGAGGCATGCGTTCATGAGCACCATGCCCTGAGCGCCCATGCCGATCAGCGCCACGTTCAAGTCATCCGCCGAAGGCGCAGCAGCCGGGGCCTCTGCGGACGCCTCGGCCGGCGCGGCGGCCGCCTCCGCCTCCGCATCGTCCTGCGCCGCTGCGGCGCGCGCCAGGAACATGCCTGCCCCCGCCGACGCGGTCGCCGCGAGGAAATCGCGACGGGATGCGGGCGCTCGAGAGCGCCCCGGGCGATTCTCTATGTCGTTGTTCTTCTCAGGCATCGTGTCAGACATCGTGTTTCCTCACATTGTTCGCCGGATTGCACGGCCGGAAGGCCTGCTCGCGGCACCATGCCTCAGTCAAGCCGGTGCATACAAAGGCATGCCGCCGGGACTGCTCGCGTGCGCGAGCCTATCACGCCCGCGGCCTGGTACTGCCCTAAGGATAACCGATCCGGACACCCCAAGGCCACTTCTCACAACCGCCAAGGAGCCCGCATAGTATAGGATAGAAGCCGATCGGCCTCCGCGTCGTCCACGAACCGCTCCGCCTGTGGATCCCAGCGCAGCTTCCGGCCCAGCGTGAGCGCGATGCCGCCCAGCAGGCCCACCGTCGTCGAGCGGTGGGCGACCTCCGCCGGCGTGATCGTCCGGGCGCGCGACTTGACGCAATCGAGGAAGTTCCGCTCGTGGAGCGTGCTCTCGTAGAGGTGGGTTTCGCCGGGGCCGAAGACCTCCTGCAACAACGACTTCGGCTCGGCATCGATGCCGCCCCGGGTGAACACCCAGCCCTTCGTCCCCTCGAACCGGACGCCGTGGGGGTTCAGATCGGTGCTCGTCATGTTCAGAACGACGCCGTTGGCATACGTGAATCTAAGCCGGTACGTCAGCACCGTGTCGAACAACCCCGACGCGGGGAACACGCCCTCCCCTTCCACCTCGACGGGCCCGGTGTGCTCAGTATCCATGCCCCAGTGGGCGATATCGATGTCGTGAACGCCGTATCCCGCAATCCATCCGCTCTTGCTGTAATCCGAGATGAAATACCAGCAGGGGAGTTCTCCGGGAACCTTGACGCGCCACGGCGTGTACGGGGCGCGGGGCGCCGGCCCCTGCCACAACGCATAGTCGAGTCCTTCCGGCACCGCCTCGGGCGGATGCGCCCCGGTTGCGTGGCCAGGAGGCGAACCGATGGTGATCGTCTGAAGCGTGCCGATCCGGCCGTTCCGCACCAATTCGCAGGCGAACCGCACGTTCCGCAGCGAACGCAACTGCGTGCCGTGCTGAAACACGGTTCCGTAGCGTTCCACCGCATCGACGAGGGCGCGTCCCTCGGCAATGGTGTTGCTGAGGGGTTTCTCGCAGTACACGTCCCGGCCCGATTTCGCCGCCGCGATGGCCGGGAGCACGTGCCAGTGGTCGGGCGTGGCGATCTGCACCGCATCCACGTCCGGACGCGCCAGCAGCTCCCGGAAGTCGCTGTACGCGGCCCCCTCGGGCAGCTTGGCGAGATCCCGGGCGCCCTCGCGCGTCCCGCGATCCACGTCGCAGACGGCGACGACTTGGGCATCATCGAGCCCGAGGAACGTGCGCATGCCGCCCGTACCCCGGCCGCCGAGTCCGATGAATCCCATGGCGATCCGGTTGCTGGGCGCGACGGTTCCCGCCAGGCCCAGGGCGGATGACGGAATCACGGCGGGGCCAACCACGCAGGCCGCGGCGGCCTTGACGAAATTCCGCCGTGTGAGCCGACGTTTCTCATTCATGGCACTGCGCTCCTTACACGTTCTGTGCGCGCTCCGTGCGCGCTCCGTGCGCGCACGCTCAATCCTCCGGCACAAGCTTCGTCTTGTGCCGCTCCTCGGCCAGACGCGTCAGCCTCCAGCATACGAGATAGAGGATGCCCGGCGCGAGCACAAGGAGGTGGGTTCCTGCCGGGGAAAAGGCCCTGGATACGACGAGTTCGATGAGGTAGAACGCACCGATACTGCCCACGGCGATGACGCCGCCCAGCGCTTCCCAGTGCAATCCGATGGCCAAGCCGATACACGCTACCGCGATGAACGGCCGAGCCCGCACCTGCAACAGGATCGCGGGGTTCGCATCCGCCTCGACCACGAAGAACACGAGGCCGGCCAATATGACGAGGACACCCCAGATCCGCGCGATCCACCGGAGCGCCGTCACGAATCCGCCCGGTTCGCTGCTGGCCATGTCACAAGCCTCCCTGGACGCCCTCCCGAACAGGCGCCCGGTTGTACGCATCCCATTGCGCGGCCAATGCCTCCTCAGCCGGGGCGCCGTCATGGATCCAGAGCCGGTATTCGAGGACAATCGGCTCGCCAACCGGCATTGGCGTCAGTTCGCCGCCGGGGTAGGCCGGTTGGAAGAAGTTGAGCGATGGATACTCGAGCCACGGGCTCGGATACTCGGGATTGGTGGCGCGTTGGAGCACGGCCATGCCCGCCCGGCCCGATCCGCCCGGAAACTCGGCCGAGTAGTCGGCCCAGGAACGGCAGGGCGCCCGGCCGGGCTCATCGGTGTGGAGCCTGATGGATTGCCCCTCGCCCGCTGCCATACGCACATTGAACCCGCTGTAGCCGGCCCCGAGCCGTCCGCAGAACTGCAACCCATCCACCAGGGGGGTGAGCACAATGCGGAAGTCGATGAAGCGCCCCTCTGGCGTGCGCGAAGACACTCGGACAAGCACCCGCTCGTTGACAATGGACTCCCGATCATCCCACCGCCACTCGCTCTCCGCCTCAATGACGGCGGAGGCCGGCGCCGTCTCGGCGCGCGCAGGCGCCGTCTCGGCGCGCAGAACACGCAGCGGCCTCGCCCACAGCCCGCCCGACACGGGGCCCGTGTAGGGATTGCGGACGGCGAACATGTCGCGTGTTTCGCCGCGCCACTGCACCGTCGCCCAGGCCCAGTTGACAGCCCGATGATGAAGGTGATCGGGCGGGAAATCCTCCGTGAGCAGTTCGCCCTCGAGGCCATAGATCGCGCTGACGTAGTCGCCGCGCCGGAACGCCGGATCGACGCCCTCGGGAACCTCCGTGCAACCGTGGCTGTATCGCAGCACGGGCAGGGGCCCGTCGAACACGTCCGCGCGCGCCTGCCCGGCGTCGTACTTCACGGAAAGGGACGGTTCGGCAGGGGGAGCCACGGCGCCGGCAACGCACAATGACACGTGCACGGCCAGACTCAGCGCCAATACGGCCGGTGCGTGCGCTCGTGCTGCCTCCATCAAACCCCCTCCCGTGCCCGCGTCCGCACCGGGGCACGCAGGCTACGCCGGGCCCGGCTCGATCACACTTCGTCGAGTGCGACGGGCCGGCCCTCTTCGGCGGACAAGTCGGCCGCGATGCACAGCGCCGTCGTATGCGCAGCGTCGTCGATATCGGGCGCCGGCCGCCGATCCCCGACGATACAATCGACGAAACGGGACACTTCCGCCTGGAACGGATGATGCGTCACGTCGCCGCTGTCCGGCAGGACGCACGGAATCGTCATGAATCCGTTCTGCCCGGGGAACAGCTTCGGCGCGAAGAGCTTGTCATTCCGCAGCGAGCCCTCGGTGCCGTAGACGCCGATGTTAAACACGTACGGCATCCGCGCGTCGAAACAGCTCGTCGTCCGCCCGACCTTGCCGTCCTCGAACCGCACGATGGCGGTGTTCGTTCCGGGATACTCGATGGGGTTCTCGGTTTCCACCTGATAGGCGCACACCTCCACGGCGGGGCTGCGGGCGAACCACCGTAGCGCGTCCACGGCATGGCAACCCGCGGCCAGCATCGACGTGCCGCCCTGCTTGCGCGTGCCGAGCCAGTGGTCGGGGCCGCACCAGATCCGGTGGAAGTAGTCCACCTCAATGAGGAAGACAGTGCCGAATACGCCCTGCTCGATGAGCCGATCCACCGTCTCCAGCAACGGATTCCAGTGCAGCACGAAGCTCACGACGGATTTGACGCCCGCCTTCGCCACCGCCGCCTGCTGCCGCCGGACATCCGCCATGGTTAGCGCGACAGGTTTCTCGATCACGACGTGTTTGCCGGCTTCGGCACTCGCCACCACGTACTCCGTATGGCTGTCGTGCGGCGTCGCCACGACCACGATGTCCACGTCATCGCGCCGGAGCGCGTCCGCGGCATCCGTGGCGATCATGCAGTCCAGGGCGTACTGCTCCCGATACCGCTCCGCCTTGGCCGGCGTCCGCGTCACCAGGGCCCGCACTTCGGTGCGCGCATCGTTCTGGAACGCCTTGATGTACTCGCCGGCCACCCAACCGCATCCGATGACCGCCGCACCCAGCTTGTCCATGCCGTCCCCCTCGTTGCCCCGCCTATTCGGGCGCTACGGACAGTTGATGGATCGACCAGTACTTCCCGTCGGACTTGCCCGTCTGAAGGATCTTCACGTATCGGCCCGTCACCGGCGTGAACGCGATCTCGACGTGCGGCGCGGTGCCTTTGCCGGAGGCCACGGGCTCACCCCAGTTGTCGGTGTTGTTCGAGACGTATACCTCGTATCCCCTCGCATAGTCCGTGGGCGACTTGGCGCAGTCCAGCACGAGCCGCCCAACCTTGGCGTCGTCCCACCCGAGATCCAGCACGTACCACTCCCCGCCCTTCATGGTTGCGCCGGTGTCCCAGCGCGTGTCCGCATTGCCGTCCAGCGCCCGCCCGGCATCGCCGGAATTTTGCGAGGCCGATCCCGTGTAGGAACGCGCGCGAACCTTGCTCAGGGCCTGCTCCACTTCGGCGCGCAGAGCCGCGTTATCGAGGTACTGCTCGATCACACCGAGCACGGCCTTGTCCCCGACATCCGACAGCCCGGCGAGCACCATCTTCTTCTCGTCGTCGCGCGAGGCCAGCGCCATCGCCTGCTGGTAGAGTTCGAGCGTCTGGGCGCCGGAGCGTTCCGACGGGAGCCCGAGCATCCGGATGAAGCCGCGCAGGGCGAGGATCCGGTGAATCTCCTCGGAGGCGCCCTGCGCCAGCGCAAGCACATCGTTCAGCGGCGCCGCATCGGGCCACTCGGCCAGCGCCCGGATCGCCGCGTCTTTCACGGCGCTGTCCCCGGCCGCCACGCCGGCCCGCAAGGCATCCAAGGCTGCATTGTCGCCGATGGCGCCCAACACGCGGAAGAGGGCGGCCTTGGCCGTCGCGTCGGCCGTGTTCGGCAGGGCGGCCAGCACGCCCGCCGCCCGCTTGCCCTCATCGCCGATCCGGCGCGACGCGGCCACCAGGGCGCGTTCCGCCGCGGCCCGTTCATCGTCCGTCCGGGCCGACACAACCAGTTGCACGAGCGCCGGCACCTGTTCGCCACCGGCCAGTTCCGCCAACGCCTTCAACGCCTCGGCGCGCACGGCCCCGTCCCGATCCCGGGCCGCGCCGAGCAATGCGGGCAGCGCGTCGGTTGCGGAACGGGACGCCAGCGCACGAACCAACTGGACACGCACCGCCGCGTCCGCCGTTGCGAGGAACGCGACAATCGTCGCGTTGACGTCGTCGCCGCGCAGCGAGGCGAGGCTCGCCTGAGCCGCAGACTGGACACCTTCCCGGCCGCAGGCAGCCGCCTCGGCCAGCAGCGGCACGTTGGACTCGTCGCCCAAGACGCCCAAGGCCGACAGCGCCGCGGCACGCACCTCGAGATCGCCAGCATCCGCCGCCCGAACGAGGGCCGGCACGGCCGCACGATCGCCGCGGCCCGCCAGCGCGTGGATGATGAGGACTTGCACGGCCGGGGCCTGTCCGTCGAGGCCGGCCGTGAAGCACTTCGTCGCCTTGGCGCCGGGCATGTCGCGGATGAGGCCGGCGGCCACGGCCTGAAGCGCGGCGTCGTCACCGGAAACCATATCGAGCACAAGCGGCGCGGCCTTGGCGCCCTTGCTCGCAACGACCCCCTGGAGCGCGGCTGTACGCGTCCGCGGCGGATAGGAGTCCTTGAACATCTCGCGATAGATCCGCGCCGCCTTGGCCCGGCCGCCTTCGGCCAGAAACGCGTCGGCACACAGGAGGTAGGCGTCGGCGCAGGCTACCAGAGACTCCGGCGACGCGTCGGCCACGGCCCGCCGCAACGCGAGGGCCGCGCGCGGGCCGCCGATCTTGCCCAAGGCGGCCACCGCGGCTTCCCGGGCCGCACCACCGTCTTCAACCAGGGCCGTCAACGGGCCTACCGCGGCCTTCGAGCGGCGCGCTCCGAGGGAATTGACGATCCCGATGAGGATTGTCCCGTCTGCCTTGCCCATCGCGTCCAGCAGGGCCCGATCGACCGCCGGGCCGGAGATGGGCTCGAGGGCGTAGCGGG
>JAFGTL010000308.1 GCA_016934125.1 Candidatus Hydrogenedentota bacterium | reverse complement strand
CCTGCTTCGCCGCCTCGCACGTGGCCCGATCGAACCCGATCAGATCGGTGGTCACGATGGCTGCGCGGACGCCCTGTTCTTCGAGCACCAGGGCCTTCGCGTACAGGGCGTGATACATGCCCTCCGACAGCCCGGTTCGCGCCGCGTAGCCCGCGAGGCAGATGGGCCTGTCCGGTGTGATTTCGATACGCGCAACGCCTGCGTTCATGTCGTGTCTCCTTATTCGTTTGTGTGCGCCTCAGCCCTTCAACGCGCCGCCTGTCAGCCCGGCGATGAAGAATCGCTGGCAGGTGACGAACAGGATCAGCGGCGGTGCGGTGCTGATCAGCGCCGCGGCCATCAGCCACGGCCATTCCGTGTCCGTCGAGCCACTCTGGCTCACCATGGTGGCCTGGGCGAGCACCTTCTGAAGTACGTCGAACTTGCTGTGGGGATCCGTGATGAGCAGCGGCCAGATGTACGACTCCCAGCCCGCGAGAAAGGTGATCACCGCCACCGTCGCCACGGCCGGCGCGGCCAGCGGCAGGGCGATCCGGAAGAAGATCTGGCCCCAGTCCGCCCCGTCCACGATGGCCGCTTCGAGGAGTTCATCGGGCACGCTCAAGAAGAACTGCCGCATCAGGATGATGCAGAAGGCGCTCGCCGCGCCCGGCAGGACGATACCCGGCAGCGTGTTGGCAAGGCCCATCTTCGTCACCACCAGGTAAAGGGGCACCATGAGCCCCTCGAAGGGCACCATGAGCGTGAGCAGCAGCCCCGCGAGGACGAGCGTCTTGCCGGGCACGCGCATCTTGGCCAGCGCGAATCCCGCCATGCAGTCGAACACGACGTTGCACAGCATCGTCATGAACGCGATGGTGAACGTGTTGAGCAGAACCTGCCCCATCCGGAACTGAGTGCTCGCGAAGATGTCTGTGAACGCAGTCAGGCTGACTTGATCCGCCCCCGGCACCCAGACGAGGGGCACCTGCGTCCAGGTGGCCTGATCGATGAGGGCGCCGCGCATCATCCAGTACAGCGGAAACCCGAACACGAGGATGCCCAGGCCCAACAGCAGCCCGTAGCCGCCGCCCGCGGCGAGTCTGTGCGCCCGCCGGCTCATCTGCCCGCCCTCCGCGCCTTGTTGAGGATCAGCGTCGCGGTGACGATGATGGCGAGCAACGCGAAGGACACGGCGCTTGACTGGCCGAGGGCGCCTTGATCGAATCCCGTGCTGTACGCATGGAGGGCCATGGTGCGCGTCGAGAACGCGGGCCCGCCCTTTGTCAACACGAACATCGGCACGAACACCCGGAACGCGCCAATGCTGGACAGGGCGATCACGGCGGTCATGACGGGCGCCAGCGACGGGATCGTCACGTGGAGGAAGCGCATGACGGGCCCGGCTCCGTCCACCTTGGCCGCTTCATGGAGCGATTGCGGCACGTCCTGCAGTGCCGCCAGCAGGATGATCGAGAAGAAGGCGGAACTCTTCCAGAGCGCCATGGCCACGATGGCCCACATGGCGTAGGACTGGTGATCGAGCCAGGGCACGGGCTCGAATCCGACTGCGCCGAGCACGGCGTTCAGCGGGCCGTAGTTGAAGTCGTAGAGGAACCGGAAGATGCTCACCGTCACCACCATGGAGAGCACCACCGGCACGAAGTAGACGGAGCGGATGACGCGCATGCCCGGAAAGCGCCGGTTCAGCAGGAGGGCGATGGCCAGGGCGAGGGCGAGATTCAGCGGCACGAAGGTGACGACGTAGATGAGCGTGTTGATAAGGCTCTTGAGCGCCAGGGGATCGGTGATGAGTCTGGCGTAGTTGTACAGTCCCGCCCACTGGATCGTCAGGAACCGGCTGCAATGCGTGAAAGAGAGAGCGAAGGCCAGCAGGATCGGGATAGCCACGCACACGAAGATGATGCCCACGCCCGGCAGCAGAAACACCACGCCCGTCCACGTCTCCGAGCGCGATCGCAGGCCTGTCCCCTTCATCTTGCCCAACCCTCTACTCGCCCGTCAGCCATTCTGCGCCGCCGGGCTGCCCCATCCGGCCGCCCTTGCACGTAGTACTCGTGCGTCGCCCAGTAGTCATCGGTAACCGCCTGCATGTCGCGCGCCACGTCCCGCATGACGCCGGCCACGTCGGCCTCCGGATCGCTCATCACCACTTCCATGACGTTGGACTGGAACAACTCATACCAGATCCTGGTGAAGCACGGCACGAAGGGCATGTTCCGGCCCTGCTCGACCGCCTCCGGAAGGGCGGCGAAATACGGGAAGCGTTCCGCGAACCCTGGCGCCCGGCATACTTCCAGATTGCCCGGCGGCTGGCCCGTCATCTCGACATGCCGGAGTTGAGACTCCGTCGAGGTGATAAACGACATGAATGCCCAAGCCAGATCCGGATGCTCCGACGCCCTGCTCATGATCAGGTGTTGCCCGCCGAAGAAGCTCACGGCCTCCTTGCCCGCGGGCAGCGGCGCCGCGGCCCACTTCCCCTGCCACTGCGGATATAACGTGTCGTTGCGGCCCGCGTTCCACGAGCCCTGAATGATGAATGCCGCCTTGCCCGTCGACCACAGATCCACGACTTTCGTGCCCGTCGCCACCGTCGGATCCATCACCTTGTGTTTGTGGATGAGATCGTGGACGAACTGCACCGCCTCAATGCTCGCCGCTTCGCCGATCATCACCGTCCGGAGATCGTCGCTCATGATCCGGCCCCCGTTCTGCCAGATCCACGGCATCATGAAGAACGCGCTCCGCACTTCCATGGCAAAGGGATAGTCCAGGCCGGCCTTTTCCTGAAGCTGCCTGCAGATCGCAATCAGTTCAGCCCAACTTGCCGGCGGCCTCACGCCCGCCTCCTGGAAGAGATCCGTGCGGTAGGCGAGGTAGCCGTAGCCGCCGTACCACGGGATACCGTATCGCTCGTCGCCGATGTATCCATCGCGCACCATGCTCGGCGCGTAGTGTTCGCTGTGGTATCCGGGATCGGACTGAATGTATCCTTCGAGGCTCGCGATCAGCCCTTCATGCGCCAACTGTCCGAGGTATCCATCGTCGGTGATCATCACGTCGGGCGGGTTTCCGCCCACGAAGCGCGTCGTCAGCATGGACAGGTAGGGCCCGTGGGGCATGTCGGCCATGACGCGCACCCGGACGCCGGGGTGCTGCTCCGCAAACCGCCTGGCCGCGTCGTCCCAGAATTCCGCCCCCGGATTCGTCGCGCCGCCGGTGCCGTAGCACCAGAATTCGAGGCTGATCGCATCGCCGTCGCTTTCGTGCTCGCCGTGGAGCCGGCCCAGCACCACGAACAGCACGACGATCGCCAGAATGATCAGAATGGCTTGTTTCATACCGCAACGGGCTGTGAGCGGCCCCGCGTCATCCTCCTTGGCCTGCCTTTCGGCCGTCTATTCTGCATCCCGCGTCAACACAAGCCGCCATTCCGTGCCGTGAATGCCCACCGTCTCCCAATGGCACTCCTTCTTGCCGGCGCTTGGCGCGGCGCCGCCCGGGCCCAGGAACCGATACGTCGCCGTGCCCGATTGCTCATCGGCAATCTCCTTCGCGACGTCGAGCAAGTCCCGGAACACGCGATACAGCGGATCGCCGAAGAGATCGCGGCCGATCTCGAGCGGATCGCGATCATACAGAATGCGGCCGTCCGGCTGCATCACCCACCCTTCCCAAGCGCTCCCTTTGAGTGTCGGCTCGATGATGTCCCCCATGAGCCTGCCCGGCCGGAACAGCATGCTCACCGAACCCACCAGCGCGCCGTCCGCCCCCTTGACGGGATACTCCAGATCGGCAGCCTGGAATCCTTCCACGGCCGGGAACACGTTGCTCAGCACGGGCACGCCCTGGGCATGAAGCCGCATCACCTGTTCCTGCCCGCTGATGTCGGCCCCTTCCGCCTCCCGGTATTCCGCCGGCTCCACGGCCATCATCACACCCCCCGCGTCCACCGTCGAGACATCCACCACGTACGGATGCTTCCGATACAGATCCGTGAGGATCGCGCGCGCCTCGGCGCTGTCCAGGCCCGCCTCCGGATTCTCGACGTGCATCCTGCCGAGCGCGTCCGCGGCCTTGGCCAAGTCGAAATCCATCGAATCGAGCACCTTCTGGATCCGCTTCTGGACACGCCGCACCTGCCGCACGGTTCGATAGGCCTTGAGCGGGCCCCCGCAAGACGCCAACGCGACGCTCAACAACAGGGCCGCCCCACACACCGCCGCCATACGCCATCCACGATTCTGCATGCCCTCACCCTCCTCCAGAACGCCGCCGTTCTGCGGATGCTCAACGAGCATAACCCAGGGCCTTGAGCCCCTCGATTTCCTCTTCGGTGAGTTCCACCGCCGCCCCTGCGTCGGCATGAAACGCCTCGTACGTCGACGGGAACGAGGCCGCCCACTCGTCAAGAAATGCCGTGAGTGAATCGACGAGCCGGCCGTTGTGCCCGGCGATGTCGTGTTCCTCGCGCGGATCCGCCTCCAAGTCGTACAGTTCGGCCCGCCCTGTGTTCCGCCATCGGATGAGCTTGTGCCCGCCGCTCACCACGCTCTGGGCCGGCTCGGCGGCCGGGAAGTAGTCGTTGGCCTGGGCGAAACACGGCGCGCCGCCGCCGTCATCGCCCGGGTGTTCGAGGAGCCCGGCCAGGCTGGAACCGTGCCACCGTGCCGACGGCTCGACGTGCATCAGCTCGGCGATCGTGGGCACCACGTCCACGTGGGACACCGGCCGGCCCACCTCGCCCGCCTCGATGCCGGGCCCCGCCACCACCAGCGGCACGTGCAGCAACTCCTCATGGAGCGTGTGGCCGTGCCCCCACCACGAGCGATCCCAGAGTTCCTCGCCGTGGTCGGACGAGAACCACACCACCGTGTTCTCATCGAGGCCGAGCGCCTCGGCCTCGTCGAGGATGCGCCCGAGGGCGTCGTCCACGTAGCGGATCTCCCCTTCGTAAAGCGAGCGGACGTACGCGCGCTCCGCCTCCGGCATGGTAAGCAGGTTCGGCGCGTCGCCGCCCTCCGGCGGAAAGACGGGCCACGGGCCTTCCTGGGTGCGGTAGCGGGCGGGCGGATCGAACGGCCCGTGAGGATCGAAGAAATGCACCCACAGGAAGAAGGGCGCGTCGGCCGCATCGGCGTGCCGGCGCAGAAAGGCCACCGTGTGATCCGTCAACACCCGCGTCGTGTCGAGTTGGCGCGTGGGCGCGAGCCCTGGCAGCCGCGCTGCCACCGTGCCGTGCAGCAGGGGGAGCCGGCGAAGCGGCCCGCGCCGCTCGGCGTGCTGCGGCCAGAGCCTGAGGTGGTGGTGGAACGCCTTGATCAGCCAGAATTCGAGGGAGATGCGCCAGTTCCCCGCGAACACCGCCGTCTCGATCGCTGCATCCCCCAACCGATCCGCAAAGCTCCGGCCCGCCCGATCGCACCAGTAGCCCGCCAAGTCCCGATAGTCGAGGGCGTCGGGATCGCTCTGCCGCTCGATCTCCGACTTCAGCGCGGGCGCATACCGCGATGTCATCAGCCCGTTCAGCGACGGCGTCGTCCACGGCGCCACCGCCACACAGTGGCGAAAGAGCACGCCCCGCTTGGCCAGCGCATCGAGGTGGGGGGTAGGCACCTGCCCGCCGTACGTCGAGCAGTAGTCGGCCCGCAACGCGTCCGCGGTGATGAGCAGCACGTTGGGCGTTCTGCCCGCGTGTGTCTTTCGCGCGTCCGGGCCCGGATTCGTATCAGCCGGCGCCAGCACGGCCAGCGCCACGGGCAGCGTCGCTGTCAACACGATAGCCCCGGCCAGCCGCACCGTCGGCCGGATGCCCGCCCGGTGGCCAACCAGCCACACCGCCACGCTCAACCCGCCGGCCAGCGCCCACCACACCAGCGACAGGCCCTGCGCCACGCCGCCGCATTCCGGCCGCAGGAACAGGAGTTCGCCGGCCCCGCACGCCGCCGCCAGCCCGCCTACCGCCGCCAAGGCCGCGAGCAGGCCGTAGGCCGTCAGGCCCATCAGCCCGGACACACTCAACACCGCCCCCAACACCGGCACGCAGGCCAGCGCGTACGGCGCCCATCCGCCCAAACCAGGCCCGGCCGCTT
>JAFGTL010000307.1 GCA_016934125.1 Candidatus Hydrogenedentota bacterium | reverse complement strand
CCTCGGGGTGCGAGAACGGCACGGCGAGCCCGTCGGCGGTCGTAATGCGCATGCAGAACCCCCAGCCGCCGGCGCCTTGGCTGATCTTGAGCAGGATGGCGTTGGCTCCTTCGGCCAGGTGGACATCGGCGATATCCTGATCCATCGCCATGCCGCGATCAACGCGGTTATCCCATACCCGGGTGCCGTTCACCCACGCCATGACGCCGTCGTCGGAGCCGATGCGGAGTTGGGCGTCCACGGGCTGCTCGACAATGATCGTTGTGTAGGCGTAGGCGAAGCAGCGATCGCGCTGGGCCACCGTGGCCATCAGGTTGACGGCCCCGACGGCATCCTGGCTCTGGTGAGGCGTCCAGTCGAGATAGGCGTCGCCGTGGGCGTAAGTGGCGCCCAAGTCGATGTCCGGCTCACCCACGAACGCCTCTTCCCAGTCGGCCTCTTCCGCCCATTCGAAGGGGCCGATAAGATGCCAATGCTTCACGACACCCAGCAGCCGCGTGGTATCGAGTCCGGTGCGCACGCCCTGGAGTTGGCCGGCCATGGCAAGCAGGCGTTCGGGAGCGGGATCGGCCTTGGCCACCGTCTGGAATGCGGCGAGGGCCTTGTCGTCGCTCCCGGCGCGGGCCAGCGGCCCGACGAGGCCGGCCAGGGCAGAGAGTGCGGCGCCGCGCAGGGCCTCGACATCGAGGGCGGCGTTGACGACATCGTAAGCCTCCGCCACGGGATGGGCCGCGATACCTTCCAGGGCCCGCAACCGCACGGGATCCTCGGAGGCCAAGGAGTACAACCGGAGGAAGGCTTTGCCGGCGGCGTCGCTCTTGCCGCCGGTGGCCACCGAGCCGGCCAGTTGGAACGCCCCTTCGAGGGCGCGTTGCCGGAGGTTTTCCGGCCCCGACTCGGCCAACTGGGCGAGCGGCGGCAGTGCATCGAGCACCTGCGAACCCGCCAGGGCGTCGAGGGCGGCCAGTTGCAGGACGGGATCGCCCGACTCCAGTTCCTGGATCAGAGGGGGGACGAAGCGCGTGTCGTGGCGCCGCCCGAAAAGGCCGATCAACCCGAGCCGGGCATCCTGCGAGAAGGCTGGATAGGCGGCGACCATCGCCTTGGCGGCACCGGCCCCGTTGAGGGATTCGAACGCCATGACGGCCGCGGCTTCGAGCTCGGCCCCGCCTGAAGACGCCGCCTCGACGATCGCGGGGACGGCCGTCTCGTCGCCGTAGCGGCCGAGGCCCATCATGGCCATGGTGCGCAGCTTGGGATCCATGGAGGCTGCGAGGACGTCCTTGTAGACGCGCATGCTCCACTCCCAGTTCCCGCCGCGCTGGGCGATGGCGTCGGCGAGGTGAAGGAGGGCGTCCGTGGCGGCGAACTGCGTGTCCGGGCCGGCCTGGGCGCAGACTTCGCGGAGGACGGGGACGAGGGAGACGTCGCCCGTCCAGGCCAGCGCCCGGGCCGCGGCCGCACGAACGGCGGGATCGCCGTGGGCGATGCACGTGCGGGTGGCCGGGACGGTGGCGGGATCCTGGAGTTTCTCGATGGCGTCGAGGAGGCCGCAGGCGAATGCGGGCTCAGCCGCGGGAAGCGCATCGGCAAGGGCGCGGGCGGCCTCGCGTGTGCCGATCAGATAGAGGGTGGAACGGGCCTCTTCGCGGAGTTCAGGTTCGCGGAGAAGGGCGGTGATCGGCGCGACGTCGCCCCCCTCGGCAACGACTGGGGCGAGGAGGCGCAGGCCCATCCGTTTCGTCGGTGCACTCCGCTCAGGCGCGATGAGCGTCATCAGGAGGCGGGCGACTTGGCTGCGCTCGGCCTCCCGGCCCGGCGCGGCCACCGCATTGGCGATATCGGCCAGCACGTTGAACGCGGCGCGGGAAACAGGCATGTTCTCGTGTTCAAGCAGCGGGAGGAGCGGCTCGACGGCGTCGGCGCCATGGCGCGGGAGCAGTTGCCGCGCGGCGGCGCGGGCCTCTTCGTTGGGGCCGGCCAAGTCGCGGACGAGGCCGCCCAACTCGCCCGCGGGGCTCATGCCGGCCATCGCGAGGCACACCACGAACAGGATCGAAGCCACTGCACTGCGGTACATGTTCCACTCCCTCCTCAGGGCATCACGTTTGCGGGCTAGAGGCCGGATAGGGCCTTCGGCACGAAGGCAAGGGACGTCTGCAACGGATATGCACAAGTACACCCGGAACTGGACTCAGGAATCAAGATGAGCCCCCCGACGGGAATGATGTTGAGCCAGCAGCCGGGACGGGATACGTGGGTGAGGCGGATCCCCTCGGTTTGCTCCGTCTCCATCGGATACATCCGCGGGTTGCTGCCGCGCCCGTAGAGGTAATGGACTGAGCCCGTCAAGCCGCCGCATCCGTGGCCCCCGCGATAGGCGATGTAGTCGAGCTTCTTGCCGGAGTCGAGGGCGAAGGCATAGGGGCGCGAGTAGATGGTGTTTCCGGCGATCACGGGGTGTTGCCACTGCTCGCCGTGGCTGCCATCGAGGGGGCTGAGATCCGTGCCGCGGATGTTGAGGCCGGGGTAGCTCGTGTCCCATTTCAGTTCGCCGGTGCCGGCCT
>JAFGTL010000306.1 GCA_016934125.1 Candidatus Hydrogenedentota bacterium | reverse complement strand
ACTGCGGGGCCGCGTTAGCGTCCCCGCACAGCCGCTTTGAGCGGCTCACAACATAAAGCCCCCGGCTCTGCCGGGGGATACTTACTCTGGCTAGATTGGCTAATCAGCGGATTCACGTCATAGACGGGCTTCTGGTGGCCCGGGTCATGCCGACGCCGGAGGTAGCCGTAGTCCGTCAGCAACTCCAGAACCTCCGCCGCCTGAGCCGCTTTCAGACGCGGGCGCGGGCCCCTCTGCGCCAGTTCTGTGGCCGTGACCTCGCCGCGGCCGTTCTTGCGGAGCCAGCGCATGGTCTGCCGTGCCCTGTCGACGGGCAAGTCCTCGTCGGTCGCCCGCCGGAGCCGTACTGCCTCGTGCAGGTGGTACATGCCGACGGCTTCCGCGGCTGCCCACGTTTGGCCGGAGATGACGCTCTCGTCCTGTTTGAGCAGATGGGGCTTCTGCGCAAGATGGAGAATGAGTGCGATCTTGCACATCTGCGACACGGCCTTGCTGGCGATGTCGCGCACGTCATCCAATTCCGCGCCGTCGGCCATGAGTTGCTCGATCTTGTTGTGGACTTGTCGGCGGGCCTCGGCGGCTTGGGCGCTCAACCGTGCCCGATGCGGGCGCAGATTCCCGTCTTCGCCCTGAGGGATTGAGTGATTCAGTAGCCTCTGGACGAGCGAATTGAAGCCTTTCATAGCCTCGGGAGAAAGCCCGGGTTCGTCGGGTCTTTCGAGCCGTTGCCCAATGAGGCACGGCAGGGACACCGGCCAGATGCGCGCCAACGCGCCGGAGGCCCTCAAAGAAGGATGGCGGGAAAACTCCAGGTACTTGTCCGGCTGCACCATGATGCACACATTCAGGCACGGAGAGTAGATGACGCGCTCTTCCGGCCCGCTCTCGCTTCCGACACGATCGCGCGTGATCGTGTCTCCCGATATCCCTGCCAGGTAGATGGCGTCGCCCGTGCGTCCGTCTCCCGAATACTTGCCCATGATGGAATCGAGGACGGGACGTCCTTCGCCCGACAGGACAGCATACGCTCCGCCGTGCTCCTCCATCTTCTGAAATAGGCGCTGTTCCGTCGTGTCCGTTGTGAAGGGCCTTGGCGAGTGAGGGTCTGGGAGTCTCTGGGCCTCGACAGCACGAATCTCATCTTCGAGTGCCTCGAAATCGGCACTGCCGTTCTTCGCCTTGGCTTTGAGCACCTTGAGCCGCGTCTCGACCATATCGTTGCGAGCGGAGGCTCTTCGCCGTTGGTCGTCGTATGACTCCTGCTGTGCGCGGGTCCATGACTCCAATGGGTAGCATATGTGCTTGAAGGGCGCGCTCTTCCGTTCCCCGGACGGCGCGATCAGGCAGAAGAACAGAGAGGGGCAATGGATGAGGCCAGGACGCTCTTCCACCTCCGCCTTGTTCCCGATCGCTGTCGCCAACACGGGCAATCCGATGATTCCGGGGGACTCTTTGGGTACCTTGGCGAATCGGGCGACCTCGGCGGCTGCACTCTGGAGGAACTGGGGAAGGTCTTCAAACGGGTAGGCCTCGGCCGAACCGGCGTCTCTTGCCGATGGAAGCGGCCGGGGTTCCGGCCAGTGTTCCGGCGACGGGTCAGCGGTTTGCTCGTTGCCCGCACAACCCGGGCTCAGCCACTCGGGTGGCACGGGGACGGCCTCCCGCTTCAGCACGTCAAGCAGTTCCGTGCGTAACGCCAGGGCCTGGGCCCGCGGAATGGGCCGGTAACCGTCCCAATCCGGCAGGCGCTTCCGTAGCCAATCGACAACGTCCCCGCCTTTCGGGGAACCCGGTAGACGCACCACGATGGCCTCGGGGGAGTCTTCAGAGGCCCCAAGGTGCTCCGCGAGCGCCCGCACGTACGATTCCCCGGGCTCGTCCGCGTCCGGCAACAGGTAGACACGCCCAAAGCCCTCCAGGGGCGCCCAATCGGCCTTGTGTGCCGACTGGGCGCCTCCGAGTGACGTCACACAGGGCAGCCCCAAGCTCTGCAGGGCTGCCGCACACTTCTCGCCCTCCACCACGAAGGCCTCGGTTTCGCCGGCCTTGGCGGCCAGTACGTCCAGGCCAAACAGCGGGCGGGGCACCTGGGGCGCGCCGGGCTGCCAGTTGTCCCCCTCGTTCTTGAAGAAAGGGACAATGTCCTTTCCGCCATCGCCGTCGTAGCGGGCCACGAAGCCAAGAAGCCCGCCGGTGCTATCCCGGTACGTCCAGTGGTGAGTGTACGGCTTGCCCTTGTATGTGTCTGGGAGGGTTTGCCCAGGGCCGGGTGGTCTCTTAATCGAGTTTCTACTCATATCGCGGCCCTCATCGGGAGGCCAGGAGTTCAAGGGCGTCCGCGAAATCGAGTCCGTAGCGAAGCTCGACAAAGGCAATGATGTCGCCCCCTTTCGCCCCGCAGGCGAAACACGTGAACGCGCCGGATTCGAGGTTCACGCGGAAGTTCCCGACGTGCCGGTCCGGATGGAACGGACACAAGCCCCCGTTCACCCACCCTTGGCCCGGCCTCGGCGCCGGCATGGTGGGCAGTTCCATCGAGTAGAACTCGGCCGGCGGAATGGCCGCTTTGAGTCTGCTGGCCTGCACCGCGCTAGTCATTGGTGCACCCTCCTTGCTCGTCCAGCCACTCGAATACCCTCTCCTCGTCGATGAGGACGCGGCGTCCGACGCGTCGGATGCACTTGGAGAACCCGTTCTTGTCAGCGTGGAAGATCAGATGGCGCACCCCGCCATGGGTGGCCCAGGGATGACGCTCGATGAACTGGCGCACCGTATAGAGGTTGCGCGTTGCCGTTGTTTTCGCTTCGTCCTGTCTCATTGTTCACATTCTCCTTCGTTCTGGGCGGTTCGACTTGCACCGCCGCGTTTCGTGGAGAATTGTGAATAGAGGGGACGGTGGACGTGGGACGCAATCGCTTTGCGTCCCCTTCGAACGAAGCCCTATGCCATTCTCTCAGAATGGGTTAGGCGTTTGGGGGACGCGAGAAGTGCTGTCAGTGAAGCGTCCGGGACGCTGCGCAAGCCCGTTAATCGTCCCCTTGCTCAGACAACTCCTTCAAGATCTTGCGGATGTCCTTGATCCAACGATCTGGACAGTGATCGGGCACTTTGTAGCCCGCCGGCCAGAGGCCGTTCTTCTCCCAGGAGATTACTTCGTAGATTCTGCTTGCACAGAGGTTGCCGTTATTATTCCTCAGGCAGTCTTCTCGGAATCTGTCCAGAGCTCCTAGCACAGATTGTCTCAGGAGAGCCATCTTCTCTGTCTTCCGTGTGGGCCTCTTGCGCTTTCGGGCGGGTCGAGTACCCGTGCCTCGGCTGCCCTTCCTCGGGTTCTGCGACTTCGCCATTTTCTGCAAAGGCTTGGGGATGGGCAGGCCCACTGAATCACACCATTCCAGGAAATCCGCGGGCCGAACCCAGTAGGGTTCTCCTCCTTCCACGGTCGGCAATTCCCCCGTCTTACAAGACTCGTACGCCTCCCGGTACACCTGTCCGATAGCACTTCTGAATCCCGGTTCCTTGAAGAGCTCTACATGCCCGTAGTGCTCAGGAACGGGCTGAAGGCCCAGGACGAGAGCCGCCGCTTCATCGAGCGGCCACAGTCGCCGGTCTGTCCAGTCTTCCCAGTCCGGGGCGAACGCCTGGGCACCTCTCAACAAGAACTCAGCCACTGCAGGAAGCAGGTCAGGCTCACGTTCAGCAGCCCTGAAGTGAGCCACGTCTTCGGGCATGATTGGCACCACTCCCGCCTCGTGGAAGATGCGTAGGCAGATGTAGTACACGTCAGAAGCGAACACACCGTCCCGATACCAGGGCGGATTGTTGACAAGGGACTGCGTAAAAAGTCGCCGCTCCTTCTCATTCGCACCAATGGCACGAAGCCTATCCCACTCGGCCTTTTCCCGTCGCCCTGCTTCCCTCAGGGCCTCAAGTGTCTCTTCTTCCTTGCTCATCCTCATTCCCTTCGCCGCCTGACGTCTCTTTCTCAAATATCTGCGCGTTCATTCGTTCGACCACTTTGCTTGTGTGCGCCTCGGACAGGTGGGCGTATCGTTTCACCATGGCCAGGGTCTTGTGGCCTAGCACTTCGGCGATCTCGGCCAAGGTGGCCCCGCCCATGGCCAGGTACGACGCGGCGGAATGCCGCAGGTCGTGGAACCGGAAGTCCTTGATTGTTGCCCGCTTGAGCGCCACCTTCCACGCAGACTGGATGTCGATGGGCTTCGGGTCGTCCCCGTAACGGTACGGCGCCGGGAAGACATAGGGCGTATCCGTCCGGCGCGTCCGGCTCCGTTCCCGGATCGCCTCCAGCGCATGCCCCACAAGCGGCACCCCGCGGCGTTCCCCGTTCTTGGTGTCGTGCAACGTGATCATGCCCCGGGATTCGTCGATGCAATCCCACGTAAGCCCCATGATCTCCCCCCGGCGCATGCCCGTGCTCAGGGCCAGCACCACAACGTCATACAGGCACGGGTTCCGGCTTTCACGGCACGCCTTCAGGAGTTTGCGCCGGTCGTCGTCGGACAGAAACCGCACGCGCCCGCGCGGCTCTTTGGGCTTGGTCACCTTGCGGACGGGGTTTTCCTCGGCCCAGCCCCATTCCTTCACGGCGACCGTGAAGCAATGGGACAGAACCGCCAGATACCGGGCCAAGGTGGCCGGGGCCGGCGTCCGCCTGAAGCGCGTCTGCTTCTTGGCAAGCCGGTCCCGGCACTGGGCGATCATGGCGGGGGTCACGTCGGCCAGCTTGTTCGGCCCGAGCTGCTTCTTCCACCAGTGCAGTTGTGGTCCTTGGGCCTTCTGGCTGTTCTGCTTCTTGAGAGGTAGTATGTCTTCAACGTAGCGGTCGATCATCTCGCCGAAGGTGTGCCGCTTCGCCTCGACCGTCTTGCGATAGCGGCCGGCCCGCATGTCGGCTTCCTTCTGCTGCGCCCACTGTGTCGCATCCGTCTTGCGGTGGAAGGTCGCCGTTTCCATGGGAAACCCCTTGATGCGCACCTGCACTCGATAGCTTGTACTGCCGTCCCGCCCTTTCCGGCACTGAATGCTGGCCATGGCCGCCTCCCGCTCCTCGAGTCCTGTGGGTTTCGTTCCGCGGGCACTGTCCCGAAACGACGCCCGCCAATCACGGCTACAGACTACAAGAAAACGCGGCGAAATGCAACAAGCGGATTTGCAGTCTTATGGTTATCTGCATATAAAACCTTGTGATGAAAGGAGATATGAAGTGTGCCGCGAGCAAATGGCACACTTTTGGCACACTCAAGTCAGAAAAGATGCTTCCTTACATGGACTTGCGGCTTTTGGTGTTCTTTGTGCTTTTTTGTTGATTGCTGGTTGATGTTGGGGTCAACTGTGCCAAAAGTGTGCCATTTGGGGTTTGGAGGGCATGAAAAAGGACTCACGAGTGCTCGTAAGTCCTTGATTGACAATGGTGGGCCCGGTAGGATTTGAACCTACGACCAAGTGATTATGAGTCACCTGCTCTGACCACTGAGCTACGGGCCCGCCTCTGAAACGCGCGCACGGCCGGGGCCGTCACCGGCCGAGTGTCCAGTCGAGGAAGGGCTTGAGTTCGCGCGCGCGGGTGGGGTGGCGCATTTTGCGGAGCGCTTTGGCCTCTATCTGGCGGACGCGTTCGCGGGTGACGTTGAATACGCTGCCGACCTCTTCGAGGGTGCGGGGGTATCCGTCGCCGAGTCCGAACCGGAGGCGGAGCACCTTCTCTTCGCGTTCGGTGAGGCTGTTGAGCACGTCGTCGAGGCGTTCCTGGAACACGCTGAACGCGGTGGCGTTCGCGGGGGATTCGGCGCTCTTGTCTTCGATGAAGTCGCCGAAGTTGCTGTCGCCGTCGTCGCCGACGGGGGTTTCGAGGCTGATGGCCTCCTGGGCGATCTTGAGGATGCTGCGCACTTTGTCGGCCGACATCTCCATTTCTTCGGCGATCTCTTCGGCGCTGGGTTCGCGGCCGTATTCCTGGACGAGGCGGCGGCTGGTGCGGACGAGTTTGTTGATGGACTCGATCATGTGGACGGGAATGCGGATGGTGCGGGCCTGGTCGGCGATGGAGCGGGTGATGGCCTGCCGGATCCACCAGGTGGCGTAGGTGCTGAACTTGTAGCCGCGCTGGTACTCGAACTT
>JAFGTL010000305.1 GCA_016934125.1 Candidatus Hydrogenedentota bacterium | reverse complement strand
GGCGGAATACCCGGGCCAGCGTGAACGCGACGAGGGGCATGATGAGAAACTGGCCGAGCACGCCGCAGCCCACCGCCCGCGGCATGCGGGCCACGCGCAGGAAATCGTCGGGCTGCAGCGTCATGCCCATGCCGAACATGATCACGCCGAGCCCGGGCACGATCCACGGTTTGAACCACGCGAACAGGCCGGGCGCGAAGTACGCCGCGCCCGCGAAGACGATCACCCACAGCACGAACCCGTCCGTCCAGAATCGCATTGCCCCCTTCATCCATCCTCCTCGCTCGCCGCGTTCATCCCAGTGTCGCTGGACGGGCCGCCGGTTTACAAGTAGAATCGGGGCATTCACCCAGGAAGGGGGAAACCATGGGATGGTGTGAAGGCAAATCCGTATTCATCACCGGGGCCTCGGCGGGCATTGGCGCGGCCCTCGCGCGCGAATTCGCCCGGCGCGGCGCGCGGGTGGCCTTGGCGGCCCGCCGTCTCGATCGCCTGGCCAAGGTGCAGGAGGGCATTGCGGCCGCCGGCGGCGACGCGCTGGCCGTGCAATGCGACGTCACGGATCGGGCCAGCCTCGATCGTGCCGTTGCGCGCGCCGCCGACGCGTTCGGCGGCCTCGATGTCGCCGTGGCCAACGCCGGCTTCGGCGTCAGCGGCCCCTTCGAGAAGCTGTCCACCGAAGACTACCGGCGCCAGTTCGACACCAACGTGTTCGGCCTCATGGATACAACGTATGCTGTGCTGCCCTTGCTGAGGCAATCGAAGGGCCGCCTCGCCCTCGTGTCGAGCGTCATGGGCCGCGTCGCCACGCCTTCCACTTCGGCGTATTGTTCGAGCAAGTTCGCCGTGTGCGGGCTGGCCGAGTCGCTGTACTACGAGCTGGCCGAGCGGGGCGTGTCGGTGACGTGCATCGAGCCGGGCCTCGTGGAGAGCGACTTCCGCATGACGGACAACCGCGGCGTCTACCACGAAGGTCTGGAAGATCCTGCGACCACGTGGCTCGTGATGCCCAGCGACAAAGCCGCGCGCGCCATGGTGCGCGCCATCGGGCGGCGCCGGTTCGAGGCGATCGTCACGAACCACGGCAAGCTGATCGTGTTCATGAACCGCCATTTCCCGCGGACGGTCCGGCTCCTCATGCGCCTTGCCACGAAAGGCCGCATGGCGCGCATCGAGAAACGGAAACGCGCCCGGCCCTCGTCTTGACACCCCGTCCGCCCTGCGATTCAGTTGGATGAGGGCACCCGCCGCAGGATGATGCGCTGCAGAGGAAGCCGTGCACGCAGTTCCCGGCAGGCCTTGTAGTCCGCATACGCTTCCCGCGGCGCTTCGTTCACTTTCAGATCGTACACGTCCTCGAACTGAATCCCCTCCCGCTGTTCGATGGCTGCCCGGTAGGCCACCGTCGGCGAGTCGAAGGCGACGTCCTCGGGCACGGAATACACCTCGAACCCCTCCGGGAGTGCGATGGTGCCCGTGGCGCTTTCCCGCGCGACGCGATCCCAGAACAAGGCATGCTCGCGTTCCGGCCGGCCCACATCGGAGGCGTCGTAGAACAGGGACGGCAGCGTGAAGAGCATCAGTTCCTCGCCCGCCGTCGTCGCGTAGGCCGGGATCTGACAATGCAGCGTGATCGCCGGCGTGATCGCCAAGTCGGCCAAGTCGGTGGTCTCGTAGTCCGCGAGCACCGCCCCGGGATGAAGATAGCCCGCCAGTTGGAAGAGCCGGTTGGTGAGCTGCTGCTTGTCGAGATCCTTGAGATTCCTCATCCACTCCCCCGCCGATCCTTCCCCGCGATACGTCACCTCGAGCGTGAGCGTCCCATCCGCCGCCAGCGCCGCCTCGAACCGGGTGCTGTCCAGTTCCTCCTCGGGTGCGGCCACGGGCGTCGCCACCGGGCCGGCGCTCCCCGGCCCGATCACGAGCGCCTTGGCGCCCTGGAGCGGGCCGTCCGCGGGCGCGAACGGGAGCGTGTCGCTGTTTGTCGTCGAGAACCGGCCCGAAGGGAGCCGCACCGCCGAGCGGTTGAACGCACGGAGCGACGGCACGGAGTCCGCCAGCGGCCCCTCGTTCCGCCCGCGCACCAGCGCGAATTCGCAGTCCACCCCCACGGCCTTCAGCAGGCGGAAGTACAGGAAGTTCTTGTCCAGTTCGTTCGCCATGCCTCGCGCCGCCGACTGGCCCGGCGGATACGGCACGTATCGGAAGTAGCGCTGCGGTACGCCTACCGTCCGGATCCCGCGCGTCACGAAGTTGTACACGGCCTCCTCGGCCCCGTCCGGGCCGGCCTCCGCGGCGACTGCCTTCGCCTTCTCCACGAGTTCGGCCGGCACCGGCTCGAGTTCGGCCAACCGGGCGCCGTAGGCCGCGGCCAGTTCCTGCCACGTCGCCCGTTCACCGAGCGCGAGCGCCGGCACGAAATACGGCGCCGGGGGCATCAGGGGCTCGGGCACAATGCCCCGCTGCGGCTCGCGCAGCGACCACGTCAGCCGCACGACATTCCCCTCGACGGCACGCGCCGCGTCCTCCACGTCCGGGCCCATCCGCTGCGAGAGAAGCCAGTCCTCGCGGCTTTCATGAACGAGCGCGACGACTTCCTTGCGCACGATCGGCTCGCGCTCGCGGAAGGACTCCTCCGCATAGAACGGATCGAGCACGCCCCCCCGCTTGCGGACAACCGTGTACTGCACGTCCAGGATGCTCCCGGGCCGCGGCTCCTTGCACGCGAACCGGAACCGCGACAACCGGCGGTAGTCGGGCAGCCGTGCGAACAGCGATTCGTTCTTCAGCGCCGCATCGTCCAGATGCAGCACGCGCCCGTCCGGCGTCACCGTCAGGGCGAAATCGATGGCGGGCGTGTCCGTGTCCTCGAAGTACCACACGCTCTGCTCGGCCACGTTCTCGCCCCGCTGGCGCATGACTTTCACGATCATCCGGCGTCGCTCGGTAACCACGCCCGGTTCCGTGAGATCGAAGATGCAACGTTCCAGAAGCGTCACGTAGCCCGCCGCCGGATAGTCCGCCTCGACGGGCTGCTGCTCGATGCAGGCCTTCAGTTCGGGATCGGTGATCTGATCCGCCGTCGCGATATCGTCGAACTCGCGCGCGCGCTGCAGTTGGACTTTCAGCACCTCCGACTTCCTGAACGTCGCCACGCCGTCGGTGCCCTCGAACCAGAGCTTCCGGCCGTTCATCTTGATCAAGCGGCCGGCCGCCTGCTCGCCGTCGCGCAGGTAGAGCGTATCCGCCCGGCCAGACGGCGCGAGCAGGATGGTGAGGGCGCACGCGAACAGGAACCGTGCGCCTGCGCCCCGGTGCCGTCTATCAACCTCTTTCTTCATGCCTTCCTCCTCCAGGCCGCGAGGGCCGCGCGCCCGGCGATTACTGCGTCACAAACACTTCCTTCTTCGTGAACGCGGCAATGGCCCGCAGGTGATCGCGATACGCCGGATAGTCCTCGACGGGCACGATCCGTTGCAGGCGGCGGAACGTCTCTCGCAGGCGGATCACCCCATCGCCCGGCTCGTACGCCGCGTGGTATTCGAGATACGGACTGACAATGTCGAGCGGTTCCGGCATCCATTCCGGCTGAAATCCGTCCGGCAAGTGGATGTCGATTTCGAGAATCCGTTCCTCGGTGCTGTAATACTGAATCGGGAACCGCCGCGTTTCGAGGGCGGCTTCCGTGAAGGTGCGTTCGAGCGTCGGCACCCGCAGGTACATGAGATCTTTGGCGCGGATGGCATGGCCGGGCAGGGCGTAATCGATGGACATGGTGAGTTGCTGGCTCAAGTCCGTCAAGTCGGACAACGTGAAATCGTCAAGCACGGCGCCCGGACTGATCGAGTTGACGTATTCCATCATCCGCTGCCGCCGGTTATCCTCCCGCACCTGCTTCCAGAACCCGCGCACCCCGGCCTCGTACGGCCCGGTGTAGCGGTTCCGCGTCTGCACGAACACGTCTCCGTTTGCATCGAGCCGGACGACCAGGTGCGAGTAACGGCTGTTGTCCGCTGGGGGCGGCACCGGGATCTGAAGGGTGTCGCCCCGGATCGCGTTGTGCGCGAACACCCCGTGATCGTCCGGGCGGAAGTAGGGATAGCGGTAGTTCTGCGCCGTCGAATCGAGGTAGAAGCGCCGGCCGTCGGGGTGGATCAACTCGTTGATGCAGTGATTCCCGTCGATGGTGGGAATCTCCGTGACGCCCGTGCCCGCATCGTTGGTGCGCACGATCACGGGGTAACTCTCGACGCCGATGGCCTTGCACATCGTCGCGAACAGCACCCCCTTGTCCGTGCAGTCGCCATATCGGTTCTCGAACGTCTCCTGCGCCGTGTGGCCCGACCACCCCGCGCCCAGGCTCCCCTTGATGGACACGTACCGCGTGTTCGTCTGCACCCAGTAATAGATCCGCGCGATCTTCTCGTCAATGTCCGCGGCCCCCGCCACCAACTCGTCCACATGCGCCTGAATCGCCGGCGTCAGTGCCATCCGGGCCGACTGGAGATCCCGCTGGAACGCGTAAGCGTCTTCGAACGTCTCGAAGATCGAGCCTTCCATCATCGGC
>JAFGTL010000304.1 GCA_016934125.1 Candidatus Hydrogenedentota bacterium | reverse complement strand
GTAGCTCTGGGCTACGTTTCGTTACTCGAACCGCAGTTTAACCTACGACAAATGCGATTCGAGCCGGTCGGTCCATTCTGTCTACCGTCTTGCTCCTGCCCGGGACTGGCGCGCGCGCGGCGATCTGGACTATGCTGTGGCGCAGGAGTGGCCATATCCATCAAACGACGCGCGACGCGTAGCGGCGCGCGAAGAAGGGGTATCATGAGCGACTGGGGACAGACCATCCAATTCTGCGTGCACGCCGGTTTCGCCCTCTGTGCCGGGTGCACATTGCTGATCGTGGCCGGCGTCGCGGCCGGGGTCGAGGCCCCGTGCACGTACTACGTGGATTCGGAGGCGGGCCAGGACGAGGCCGACGGCCGTTCGGCCGAACACGCCTGGTGCAGCCTGGATCGCGTCAATTCCGCCGATCTGATTCCGGGCGATACGGTGCGGTTCAAATCCGGCGGCGTCTGGCGCGGTTCGCTCGTTCCCGTGAGCGGCGACGAGTCGGCGCCCATCACGTACACCTCGTACGGCGAGGGGCCGAAACCCCTGTTCCTCGGCTCGCTGCCGCGCAACCGGCCCGAGGACTGGGTGAATGTCGAGGGCGACATCTGGGCCACCTTGCCCCTCGAGTACACGGTGGGCGAACAGGTGCTCGATCTCCGGCAGCGCGCGTGGGGGCGCCACCAGGAGGCCGGCGCCAGCGTCGCGGTGAGCACGGAGGACTCGGACGCGGGCCGAATCGTTCGGTTCACCTGCGACAACAGCGGAACCGCCTCGAACCACGTGCAAGTCTGGGGCCCGGCACTGGCGGTGGAGAAGGGCTCGTGTCTGGCCATGAGCTTCCGGGCCCGGAGCACCAAGCCCTTCGCGCCGCCGAGGATATCCCTCTCGCAGAACTCCTCGCCGTGGCCTTCGTTTGCCCAAGCCTATATCGAGGGCGACGAGATCGGCCCCGAGTGGCGCGACTTCAACGCGAGGTTCGCGGTGTCCGGCTCGTCCGAGGCCGCCAGC
The DNA here is from genome assembly GCA_016934125.1 of Candidatus Hydrogenedentota bacterium. Taxonomy (GTDB): domain Bacteria; phylum Hydrogenedentota; class Hydrogenedentia; order Hydrogenedentales; family SLHB01; genus JAFGTL01. The sequence continues at coordinate 1,581 of JAFGTL010000304.1, read as the reverse complement.
ATTCACATCCTCCTCGGCGGCGTCCTTCCCCCGGGGGCCGTCTTCGAGTTCCAGCCCCTCGGCGTCCACGCCGTCACGGCCAATATCGCCGATCCCCTGTCCGTTGACGTGGGCAACATCATCTTCGATCACGGGGACGTGTGCGGGTGGAAGAAGTGGTCGGTCGACGACTTAAAGAACCCCTATGACTACTACTACGACGGCCCGTCGGATCGCGTCTACCTCTGCTGCCCGGGCAACCCGGCTACGCGGCACAAGAGCATCGAATGCGCCCTCAGACGCCACGTGGTGAATCAGGGCGGCGCCCATTACGTCACCTACGACGGCCTGGCCGTCAAGTATGGCGCGGCCCACGGATTCGGCGGGGGCGGCACCCGGCACCTGATCATCCGCAACTGCGACCTCGCTTACATCGGCGGCGGCCATCAGCACACCCGCGCCGACGGCATCCCCGTCCGCTTCGGCAACGCCATCGAATTCTGGGGCTCGGCGAGCGACCACCTCGTCGAAGGCTGCCGGATCTGGGAGGTCTACGACGCCGCCCTGACGAACCAGGGCCGGGGGCCCAACGTCACGCAGGAGAACATCCTCTACCGGAACAACATCGTGTGGAATTCCGAGTACTCCTTCGAGTACTGGAACGGCCCGGAAAGCGCCGTCACGAGGAACATCCGCTTCGTCAACAACACCTGCGTGAACGCCGGCGTCGTGTGGTCTCACGCGCAACGCCCCGATCGCAACGGCAGCCACCTCATGTTCTACACCAACCGCGCCGCGACCTCCGGTTTCGAGGTGAAGTACAACGTGTTCTGCAATGCCACGGAATGGGGAAGCCGCTACTCGGCCGGATGGGAGCCGTTGCCCGACATGAATCACAATCTGTGGTTCACCACCACCGGCGTCATGGTGAACTTCTTCGGCGATCGAATCAACGGCTTCGCGGAGTATCAGGAGAAGACGGGGCTTGACGCGGACTCGGTCTTCGCCGATCCCGAGTTCGTCGACATGGCCCATGGCGACTTCCGGCTCGCGCCCACGAGTCCCGCGCGCAAGCTCCGGCCCGACGGCGGCCCCGTCGGTGCGGAATCGCTGTGGGAATAGCCGCCGCGTTCTGCTCATTGGCCCCCGGGCGGCGTAGGAGAGAAACGTGAAGATGCGCAGGAGACTCGTCGCAACCATCGTTTTCGCGCTTGCGGTTCTGCCGTGGCTGGCCGCGTGCCTGCCACGCAGCGCGACGCCCCCGACGACGGAACTCGTCGAGCTGGATCGATGTATCCCCGACATCGTCCTCGACATACGCTACGCGACCACGAACAACTTCACGGGCAAGGTCGTGTATCCCGAGGCGCGCTGTTTCCTGGCCAAAGACGCCGCCATCGCTCTGGCCGGCGTGCAGGAAGATCTCAAGGAACAAGGCTACCGACTCAAAGTCTTCGACGGCTACCGCCCCCTCTCCGTGCAGCGCGTGTTCTGGAAGATCCTGCCCGATCCGCGCTACGTGGCCGATCCGAGCGTCGGCTCGAAGCACAACCGCGGGTACGCCGTCGACGCCGCCCTGCTCACCCTGGACGGAAGCGACGT
>JAFGTL010000303.1 GCA_016934125.1 Candidatus Hydrogenedentota bacterium | reverse complement strand
TCGGCAAAGGCCTGTCGGGCGGCAAGATCATCGTGCGCCCGCCCCGCGAGAGCCGGATCGTGCCCGAGGACAACATCCTGATCGGCAACGTGGCGTTGTACGGGGCCACGAACGGCGAGGCCTATTTCCGGGGCATCGCGGGCGAGCGGTTCTGCGTGCGGAACAGCGGGGCCCGCGCCGTCGTCGAAGGGGTCGGCGATCACGGCTGCGAATACATGACGGGCGGCCGGGTGGTGATCCTGGGCCGAACCGGGCGCAATTTCGCGGCCGGCATGAGCGGCGGCATCGCCTACGTATACGACGAAGATGGCACGTTCGCATCCCGCTGCAACACCGGCATGGTGGATCTCAAGCCCGTCCGCGAAGAGGGGATTCCCCAGTTGCGCGGCATGCTCGAACGACACGTCGAGTACACGGGAAGCACCGTGGCGAGACGGATTCTCGACGACTGGGACGCGGCGCTCGGGCGCTTCGTCCGCGTGATGCCCAGGATGTATGCGCGCGTGTTGCGCGAGGCGCGAACCGGCGAAGTCGAGCGCGTGACGCGCACACCCGAATAGGCCGCCGGCCCGAGCGAGGAGCAATCGCATGTTGCCACCGAAAGAAAAGGGGTTCATGACCTTCAAGCGGGAGGTTCCGCACGATCAGCCCGTGCAGGAGCGGCTGCGGCACTGGGACGAGTTTGCGTGCGCCTTCGACGACGAGCGGCTCCAGATGCAGGCGTACCGCTGCATGAACTGCGGCGTGCCGTTCTGCATGTCGGGCTGTCCGCTCGGGAACATCATCCCGGATTTCAACGACTTCGTGAAGGACGGCCTCTGGGCCGAGGCGCTGGAGCGGCTTCTGTCGACGAACAACTTCCCCGAGTTCACCGGGCGCGTGTGCCCCGCGCCCTGCGAGGCGGCCTGCTGCCTCGGCGTCACCGATCCCGCCGTCACCATCAAACTCATCGAGCGCACCATTGCCGAGCACGGATATATGGACGCGCCGATGGCGCCGCAGCCCCCCGAACAGGAGACGGGACGTTCGGTCGCCGTCATCGGCTCGGGTCCCTCGGGGCTCGCGGCCGCGCAGCAGTTGCGCCGGGCGGGCCACCGCGTCACGGTGTACGAGCGCGCCGACGAGCCCGGCGGCCTGCTCCTCTACGGAATTCCCGATTTCAAGCTCAGCAAGGCGCTTGTCCGCCGGCGCGTGCGGCAGTTGACGGAGGAAGGCGTCCAGTTTCGGTGCAACGCCTGGGTCGGCAAAGACATCGATCCGAACGGCCTCGTCGAGGAGAACGACGCCGTGCTGCTCACCGTCGGCTCGACGCAGCCGCGCGATCTCCCCATTCCCGGCCGCGAACTCGGCGGCATCCATTTCGCCATGGACTTCCTGCGCCAGCAGAACCGGCGCGTCTCCGGCAAACCGGTGTCCGAACCCGAGATCTCCGCCAAGGACAAGAACGTCGTCGTGCTCGGCGGCGGCGATACCGGATCCGACTGCCACGGCACCAGCATCCGCCAGGGCGCCCGCCACGTGTGGTCCCTCGAACTCCTGCCCGAACCGCCCAAGGACGCCAATCCGGTGACCCCGTGGCCGATGTGGCCGGTGATCCTTCGCACGTCGTCGAGTCATCAGGAAGGTGGCGAGCGCCGGTGGAGTGTGCTCACGAAGCGGTTCTCGGGCGAAGACGGCCGCGTCACCGCGCTCCACGGCGTCGAGATTAACTGGAGTGAGCCGGATGCGGACGGGCGCCGCAGCTTCGAAGAGGTGCCGGGCTCGGAGTTCGAGATTCCCTGCGACCTCGTGTTGCTGGCCCTCGGCTTCGTCCATCCCGAGGACGACCTCCCCCAGCAGCTCGGGCTCGAACGGGACGGGCGCGGCAACATCCAGGCCGGCTATGAAGGCGAACGGCCCTATCACACGAGCCGGGACAAGGTGTTTGCGGCCGGCGACGCCCGCCGGGGCCAGTCCCTGGTGGTGTGGGCGATCCACGAGGGCCGCGAGGCGGCCCGGGCCATTGATCTCGCCCTCATGGGGCGTTCGGACTTGCCCTCGGCCTCCTCGTACGGCTACGACGCGCTCCCGTCGCTGGCATAGGAGCGGGGGAGGGCGGCGCGTTCGGCGGTGCGTTTTCTGCGCAAGGCGCGTTTAATTTGAATTATGCGAGCCCTGTAACACTGCCCGGCCCCGAGGGTAGTGTGATCCGGGTGGCGATAGGATGACGGGGGCAGGGGATGCCCCTGTCCTCACGGTGCAATGTGTTGTGGCCTGTTCCGGCAGGCGAGTTGACAGCCTCGACGCGGCGGCATTATACTCCCGCCCCGTACGGTGTTGGATGGACCTTCAGCGGAACAGACGCAAGAGGGCCTGCGGCGCGCACAGGGATGGGCGCCAAAGGACTCAGTTTAGGAGGATAAGCGTGAAGCACGTAGTTTCAGTCTCGAGGATCCCCGCTCTGGCCGGTGACGACTTGACCGACCTTCAGCCGTTGATCGACGCGTTGAGTCTCTTCCTGAGCCTGCTTGGCACGTTCACGTCCGCGGCGCAGACCCTCTTCAGCGGCGTGGTCAGCGCGCTCGGCAGCAAGGACTCGTCGAAGAACTAGTAGGGAGACGCGGCCGCGTCTCTTGCTTCTGTGGCGGGATCAAACGCACATCGGTGCGCACACCGATATGCGGAAGGGTAGGGGTTTGCCCGGCCGCCGCCGGTGGCTGGGAATAGGGAGATGGGGCCATGTTTCTGAACCTGGACTTGTTTATCGATTGCTGGCAGTATCTGTTCAGCGGACTGTGGGGCGTATGGAGCGGATTCTTCGAGTGCCTGGGCGTCTGGTTCTCGTCGCTCTTCGGGACTCGGTAGCCTGTCCGCCCGCGGCAACGAATGGGTGAGGAGATCTGCTCATGAAGCACGTGCGTTTGGTGTCACGGATCCCTGTCGTTCGGGCGGAGGCCATCTCGCAGTTCTTGAACGCGCTGTGGCAGGCGTGGATGGACTTCGTTTTCGAGAAGAAGAACGAGACGCTCCCGTCCTAGCGGGCCTCTAGGTTTGCGCGGATGCCGGGACTTGCGACTGGTTGAAGTCCCGGCATTCGCTTTATTATCGTAGGAGCGGCACGGGCCGCAGAACTTCAAGCAGGACAATGGGATCGGGCTGCGGGCGGCGTGATCCCCGGGATGGGCAGATGATTGTTGGCGACCACGCGGTAATCCGGGCGGCGGACCTCGACGACAGCCCGCTGCTCCACCGGCTGTATGACGTGTCGAAACCGCGCTCGTTCCTCCTGGGGCCGTCGCGGGAGGTGCTAATCCCTACCCGCGACGAACTGCAGGAGGTTCTCTCCCGCAAAGACCTGCTGTCGGGCGTCTTCTTCGTGGTCGAGGACAAGCAAGGCGAGTTGCGCGGCTGCTGCTCGCTCCGGGGGGTGACATCGAGCGCCTTTTTCAGCGAGATGGCCGTGGCCCTGGTCGATGAGGCCGACTACGCCACGCCCCTTGCCGACGAAGTGATGGATTTCATCCGATACGGCGGGTTCCACGAACGCAAGCTGAGGAAGCTCATGGGCCACTGCCTCGACCGCGAGGCCCGGTACCGCGAGTTCCTCGTCCGGCACGGGTTCGTGAGTAACGGCGTCCAGCGCGAGATGGTATACGCCCTCGGCCGGTACTTCGATCTCGAATCCCTCTCGCTGTTCCGCGACGCCGCCGACGACGCCCTACAGGAGGAAGCAGGTTGACGGACGAGCCCCGTTTCACGCTCCGGCGCACCGAGCGTCTCGACCTCGATACGATCATCGAGTGGCTCGACGATCCCGCGTTCCTCGCCTTCCTGCACGGCGATCCCACGCGCGCCCCGAAGCAGCTCCGGCAGCACCTCGCCGCCATGCTCGCCTATGCCGCCGCGCCCATGATGTCGGGCGGCGGGTTTTACATCATCGATTCGGATCGACACGGCCCGGTAGGGCTCGCCTCGTTGCAGTCCATCGGCTGGCGCAACCAGAACTGCGAGTTCGACCTGTGCCTCACCGAACCCGCCCGCGCCCAGGGCCTGGACACGGCCTGCCTCCACGGCGTCATCGGCTACTGCTTCGACGACTTGAACCTGCACCGGGTGTCGCGTCCCGTGCCGGCCCCTGACAGCGAAGCCGTGCTCCGCATGGAGGGCACGGGGGCGAAGCGCGAGGCCGTGCTCCGCCGCCACGGCCTGCGCGACGGCACGCGCGTGGACATGTATCTCTACGGCCTGCTGCGGAGCGAATACCGGCGCCCGGCCGCCGCGGATCGAGGAGACTGACATGGCGCTGAAAGCACGCGTGTATATCCGCCGGGCCGAGCGCGAAGACCTCGACACCGTCGTGTCCTGGCGGGAAGACCCCGCGTTCATCCGGTTCCTGTACGGCGATCGCACCCGCTCCCCGAAGCAGATCCGCGAGCAGATCGTCGGCATGCTCGGGCGCACCGCCGGCCACACCATGCCCAACGGCATCTTCCTCGTCGTCGACTCGGAGAAGTCCGGCCCCATCGGCCTGCTGTCTATCGTCAACATCGGCTGGCGCAACCGCTCCTGCAACATCGACACCTACGTCGTGGAGAAGGTGCGCAACAGCTTCCTCGCCGCCATTTCCTTCTACCGCGTCCTCGAATACTGCTTCCAGGAACTCGGCATGCACCGCGTCAACCTCTTCGTCTACGCCTTCAATGCCCGATCCTGGCGCGTCATCGAGCGCTCCGGGGCAAAACGCGAACTCCTCCTCCGCGAGCACGTCGCCCGGGACGGCGAAGTCTACGACATGTACGGATACGGCCTGCTCCGGGCCGATTGGGAGTGGCTGCGCGAGGACTTCAAGTCCCATTTCAAGGGCATCGACCTCCTCTCCATGGTTGCCCAACGCAAACAGGCTGCGGCCGTCCCGGAGGCTGCACCGTGACACTGCAACTCGTCTTCCTCGCGTTGCTGGCCGTGCATGTCGGCTACTCCCTCACCACCAACGCGGATGCCTGCGCCCTCAAGGACAAGCGGAAACGGCGGATCCACGTGCTCACCCAGGGCCCCGTGCTGTGGCTGGCCATCTACTTCGGCGCGATTCAGGGCGTCTTCTCGCGGGAACTGGTGTCCCCGCTCCACATCGCCGCCGGGCTGGTGATCGGCCACGTCATCTTCGCCCTCTCGCTCCTGATCACGCACCGATCCCTCGAAGACGTGGGCAGCCACGTTTTCGAATTCGGCGCCATCTGGGACTTCGCGATGCGCAGCCCGGCCGTCCTGTCGCGGTTTCTCGGGGGCGCCGTCGCCGAGGAACTCATCTACCGCGCGGCCGCGCAGCCCATCGCGATCGGGCTGTTCGCCCTGGCCCTCGGTGAAGGGGCCGCGGCCGCTGCGGGGATCGCCGCGGTGGCGGCGGCATTTGTAGTGATCCACCGCGATTTTTTCCGGAACACGGCATGGCAGGGCGTCGAATTCGTGGCTTTTGCAATCCTGCTGGGCGTGCTCTATTATGGCACGGGCAGCTTCATCCTCGTGACAGTCATCCACGCCATCCGCAACATCGAGATCGCCTATCTCGAATACCTTGCGAAAGTGGAGGAACTGGGCGACGAGGAACGGGCGGCCGAAGAGACGGAGAAGGCCTGCAGGCGAATCCCGTCGGAGCAGACATGAGCAACTCGAACGCGATCGAGCTACACGACGTCGACAAGACATTCTACACGCGCCACATCTTCCAGAAACACGAGGACACGGGCCGGCGCCGGCTGTATGAGAAGCGCGCGGTGCATGCCGTGGATCGGGTGAACTTCACCATCGAACGCGGCGAGGTGTTCGGCCTGCTCGGGCCGAACGGCGCCGGGAAAACCACGACGGTGAAGATGATCTCGGGCCTCGTCCGGCCCGACGCGGGCAAGGTGTTCGTGGACGGGCTCGAAGTGGAGCGGAAACGCCTGAAGGTGCTCCGCAAGATCGGCGTCGTGCTCGAAGGGACGCGCACCTGCATCTGGCCGCTCACGCCCCTCGAGAACCTGTCGTATTTCGGCAACCTGCGCGACGTGAAGGGTCCGATCCTCAAGCAGCGGGCCCGCGAACTCCTCGATTTCATCGGGCTGAAGGACAAGATGAACGTCCAGGTGCGGCGCCTGTCCCGCGGGCAGAAGCAGAAGCTCGCCGTATGCATCGCCCTCATCACCGATCCCCCAGTGATCCTCCTCGACGAGCCCACCACCGGCCTCGACGTCCAGAGCAGCCGCGCCATTCGCGACAAAGTCATCGAGCTCACCCACGAACGCGGGAAATGCGCCCTCGTCACCACCCACGACATGGCCGTCGCCCAGAGCCTGTGCGATCGGATCGGCATCATCAACCACGGCGCCCTCGTGGCCTGCAAACCCACGGATGAACTTCTCGACGTCTTCTCGGAGCAAACCTTCGAGTTCCGCGTCGATCGCCTGCCCGCCCTCGACGGCCTGGCCGCCGTGCCGGGTGTCGTCGGCGCCGAGCCTTGCCCCGAGGACGACGGGCCGGCCTTCCTGCTCCACCTCGTCCAGGACGAGGCGACTCGATCGGCGGCGATGTACGACGCCATGGACTGGCTCCGCGGGGCGGGGTGCCTCTTGCGCTCGATCACGCGGCGGCAACAAACCCTGGAGAACGTGTTTCTCCGGCTGACTTCGGAGCCGCGCCCGGCGCGGCCGGATGGGGAGTGATATGGGTTTCTTCCTGGTAATGAAGGCGGAGCTCGTGCGCACCTTCACCATCATGCGCCGCTATTGGTTCGCGACGCTCACCGGCCTCATCATGGGCTGGGGCATGTTGATGGTGCTCATCATCGGATTCATGTCCGGCGGCGGCGAGATGGCCGAGCGCCTCGCCGGCGAGAAGGCCACGAGCGGCGCGCTCGGCCTCGTCATCGGCATGTTCGCCTTCGGCATCGTGGGCCTGTTCACGCAGGGGTTGCAGGGCATGGCGCGCACCGGCGAACTCGAGCAGGTGTACATGAGCCCCCACGGGCTCGTGACGAACTTCCTCGCCCGATCGTTCGTGTCGGCCTTGTCGGCCATCTTCACGTCGTCCATCATGCTCATGCTCGTGGCCGCGAGCGTCAAAGGCCGGCTGCACGCCGATCCGCTGCCCACCGCGGCCATCCTGTTCCTCACCTACGTCAACCTCATCGGGTTCGGCTTCATGACGGGCGGGCTCGTGCTGGTGTTCAAACAGACGGGCCAGGTGGCGGTGCTGATCCGGCTCGTGCTCGTGGGACTCGCCGTAGTGGCCTCCGAGGCGGTGCAGGACTGGCCGCTGGTGGCCCGTGGCGTGGCCCACGCCCTGCCCATCACCGATGCGGCCATCTGCCTGAAGATGGTGGTGGTCCAGGGCCGGGGCATGGGCGTGTTCGCCACGTCCTACTTCTTCTTCCTGCTCGTGAGTTGCGGCATCTGGACGTCGCTGGGATTGACGTGCTTCAAGATCATGGAGAATTGGAGCCGCGATAAGGGCACGTTGGGGGCCTACTGATGCCGGCTCAGGCTATCCATCGCTTCGAGGTCGGCGGCAAACGGTTCGCCGTCGACATCGAAACCTGTTTCTGCTTCGAGTGCGATGAGATCTCCTGGGACGTGCTCGCCTACTACCCGCACACGGCCGTCAACCGGATCTACCACGAACTCAGCGCCAAGCACGACCGCCGCGAACTCGAAGAAGTCGTCGGCGAACTCGAATGGCTTCGCGCCACCCGGGCGATTCTCCGGCCGTACAAGCGGGAGGACTTCGTCAAGCGGTGGGATATCGAGCAGGGCCTCAAGCGCATGGCGGTGCGCCTGCCCCGCGAGGCCACCGCGTCCCCGGCGCCGCGGAAAGGGTGGTTCGGCCGGGGCGCCGGCGTCGTATCGAATCCGGCCCGCGAACTCGGCCGCGACGCGGCCGCGCTGCTGCTGGCGCGCTCCGCTACGCAGAAGGATCTCACCCTCGAGTTCATTGAGCCGGCGGGCGTGCACAATCCGGATCTCGTGGCGGGAGTGTGCGCGCACGCGCTCAAACAGGGCGCGCTGGCCGGCAAATCGTTGACCGCGGCGGTGTACGTGCCCGGCCTCGAAATCGGCGGGGCGCCCGCCGAACTCGAGGGACACACCCTCGGCGCGAAGCTCGAGTTCACCGGCGCCACGCTGGCCGCGCCCCAGATCGCCGACGCCCTCCGCGCCCTCGGCCGCGGCGCGGACTCGCTCGCCCGGCTCGCCAAGGCGCTCCAGCCGGCCCTCGAAGGCGTCGCCGGCCGGATCGTCGTGCAGCCGAATCATCCCGCGTTCGCCCAGGCCGTCGAGGCACTCGACAAGGCCGGATTCAACGTGATCGAGCTGGATCTCGACGGATCCCTCGTGGCCAATCCGGCGCTCGATCCCGAAG
>JAFGTL010000302.1 GCA_016934125.1 Candidatus Hydrogenedentota bacterium | reverse complement strand
TTTCGCAGTGGTCCAGGCCGGCGCCGCCGTTCTGAGCGCCATGCCCGAGCCGCGCTACATCATGGCGGTCGCGGTGGTGTTGAGCCTGTGGGCGGCGCGCGGCCTGGGCATCGTGGGCGAACAGGCCGCCGGGGTGCCGCGCCACCGGTGGCTGCGCCGTGTGCCCGTGGGCGCGATGGCCGGACTCATGCTCCTCGGGCTGGCCATGAACGTGGCGCCCGAGTACACCGGCCGGCCGGCCCGGATGCCGCGCGAATACAGGGCCGCGGGCCGGTGGATGAAGGAGAACCTGGAGCCGGGCCTCGTGTTCTCCCGGAAACCGCAGGTGGGCTTCTATGCGGACATGCCGACTACCGGGCCCGGTGCCGACGAGACCGTGGACGAGGCCCTGGCGCGGGCGCGGGCGGCCGGCGCCCGCTATGTCGTGGTAGACGAACGGTATACGACGACGATGTTGCCTGCGTGGCAGCCCCTGCTCGATCCGGCGAACGCCCCGGCCAGCCTGCGCCTGCTCGAGGCGGATCTCTCGCCATATGCCACGGCGCGGATTGTGATCTACGAGTTCCGCGGGCTACGGGCCGGGGGGGCGCGCGATCTGTGACACCGGATCAACGCGGAGCGGGGCCACGGACGCTGGTGGTGCATACGGGCGGAATCGGCGATCTCCTGCTGGCATGCCCGGCACTGGCGCGCTTGGCCGAGGACGGGCCGATCGAGCTCCTCGGACGCCCGGAGCGGCTGGCACTCGCCGTAGCGGCCGGCATCGCCGAATCGGCCTATCCCCTTGAGCAGGTGGGGTTTGACTCGGCCCTCTCCTCACCGAGCCCGGCCTTGCGGACCTTCCTGAGGCGTTTCGAGCGGGCCGTAGTCTGGATGAAGGACGACGACGGCGTCATCTGCGGCAACCTGCGGGAATGCGGCGTACGCGACGCGGCGGCGTTCCCGGGGATCCCGCCGGCCGACTGGGCCGAGCATGCCTCCCGGTACTACGCCTCGTGCCTGGGCTGCGGCGCGACGCCGTCATTCAGGCTCGAGCTCGCGCCGGCGAGCCCGGGCCACGATGTCGTCATTCATCCCGGCAGCGGCGGACACCGGAAGAACTGGCCCGTCGAGCATTTCGCGGCGGTTGCGTCGGCGCTCGAGCGGCAGGGGCGGCACACGACGTGGTGTGTCGGCCCGGCCGAGGACGGGATGCACGTGCCGTCCGGCGCATCCGTGCTCGAAGGACGCTCCCTGATCGACCTCGCCCATGAGTTGGCGTCGGCGCGTCTGTACATCGGCAACGACAGCGGAATCACCCATCTGGCGGCCGCGGCCGGGTGCCCCACCGTGGCGGTGTTCGGCCCCACGGATCCGCGCGTCTGGGCGCCGTTGGGGGGGCCCGTGACGGTGGTGTCGGCCAGCCCGTGGCCGCCGCCCGAGGCCGTACTCGCCGCGGTGGAGGGCCCGGGGCGATAGCGGCGACACGCGAACAAGGCGCGGGCCGGACGGTATGCTATACTCCCGGCCTGAACCGCTGGCCGGGACACAGCAGCCCGTGATCCGGTTCGAGTTCAGTGAGAGGCCGCCCTCTCCACGCCGCGATATGCGCCCAACTGGACGGAATACCATGACACCGCCGCACGCAGACAGCGAGAACCGTGTGCCGGCTTCCTGGAAGCCGGGCGATGTGATCCTGGGCCTGTACGAGGTCGAGGGCGTGATCGGCCGCGGTGGAATGGGCACCGTCTACAAAGTCCGGCATCGCGGATGGGGTATCGACTTGGCGGTCAAGGGCTTGCGGCCCGACATGCTCAAGAACGCCCGGGCCGCGGAGTACTTCGAGCGGGAATGCGACATGTGGGTGAATCTGGGCCTGCACCCGAACATCGCAAGCTGCTTCTACGTCCGGCGGGTGGGCCGGCTGCCCCACGTGTTTGCCGAGTACATCCCTGGCGGCACCTTGTTTCGCTGGATCCAGCGCAAGCACCTGTATCGCGGCCGGCCCGAGCAGATCCAGGCCCGAATGCTCGATATCGCCCTGCAGTTTGCCTGGGGCCTCCGTTACGCCCACTCCCAGGGCCTCGTCCATCAGGATGTCAAGAACGCCAATGTGCTCATGACCGCCGACGGCGTCGCCAAAGTGACCGACTTCGGGCTGGCAAAAGCGGTGGTTCTGGCGGCACAGGACGCCGAATCGGAGGACGAGTCGCAGTCGAGCGTTCGGGGGACTTCCGTGTACTGCTCGCCGGAACAGGCCCGTCTCGAACCGCTCACCATCGCGACGGATATCTGGAGTTGGGCCGTCTCGGTGCTCGAGATGTACGTCGGCGAGGTGACGTGGATGGCCGGGCAGGCGGCCGACCTTGCCCTCGAAACCTATGTCGAGCTGGGGCCCGAGGATGAGGGCATCCCCCCGATGCCGGCGGCGCTTGTGGACGTGCTGCGGCGCTGTTTTCAGCAAGCCCCCGACAAGCGCCCCGCTGGATTCCAGCCCATCATCGACGCGCTCGCGGCCGTCTACCGCGCCGTCACCGGCCAGGAGTATCCCCGGACGCCGCCCAAACCGGAGCGGATTACGTCTGCCCGGTTGAACAACCGCGCGGTATCGTCGCTGGACTTGGGGAAACGCAAGGAGGCTGAGGAGCTTTGGCGTACCGTGCTCGATGCGGAGCCCACCCACCCGGAGGCCGTGTACAACCGAACGCTCCACCGGTGGCGCCGGGGTGCAATGACCGACATGGCGGCTGTCCGCACCTTGCAGGATCTCTGCGAGAAGCATCCGCGGGCCCCGCTGCCGCAGTACATGCTGGCCCAAGTGCACCTCGAACGCGAGGACTGCGAGATGGCCGTCCAGATCCTGGAGGCCCTGAAGGATGTGCCCGTGGAAGGCCATGATGTGGCGAGCGATCTCGCCCGGGCCCAGGAGGGGCTGGCCAGTTCCCGGCGCCTGCTGGGCGTGCTCGGACGCCACACCCATGCCGTAGCCTGTCTGTGCTTGAGTTGGGACGGGACGCTCGCGCTTGCCGGAGGCGGCGCGCGCGGCCAGGCGGGCGAACTGCGGCTCTGGGAGTTGGAATCGGGCTCGTGCATCAACCAGTTCGACGGCCACAAAGACATCGTGACCTCGGCGTGCTTCAGTGCGGACGGGCTGTACGTCGTGTCGGCCAGCGCGGACGGGACGTTGCGGCAGTGGCGGCCGAGCGGCGGGGACTGCGTGCGGGTGTTCAAGGGGCATGACGGCCCGGTATTGGGTGTGTGCATGGCGTCGGACGGCCGTTCGCCGTTATCGGCGGGTGGGGACGGGACGATCCGGCTCTGGGACAGCCGGACAGGCAAGTGTGTGCGGAGGTTCGCGGGCCACGCCGGGGAGGTGAACGCGCTGCACCTGTGCGCCTTCGGACACCGGGTGCTGTCGGCGGGAGCGGACGGCACGCTACGCACCTGGGCCGTGTCATCGGGCGAGTGCGTCCAGACGCTGTCGAACCAGAAGGCCGGGTTCACGGCGCTCGCCGTCAGCAACGATCAGCGATACGCGCTCACCGGGAACGTGGCGGGATACTTCACCTTCTGGGATCTGAAGAAGGGCTCCCGCATCCGGAGCACCCACGGGCACCAAGGGCCGATCACGTCGGTTGCGCTGAGCAAGGACATGCGGTTCGCGCTGACGGCCGGCGCCAATGAGAAGATCCGTCTGTGGGAGTGCAAAACCGGGCGCTGTATCCACACCTTCGACGGCGAGGCCCCGATCAATCTCGCCGTGAATGGACGGCACGCCCTGTCCGGCGGCGGCGACGGGGCGATCCGGTTGTGGAGTGTCCGCTGCGATGCGGCGACGGTTTCTGCGCCCATGATCCTGTGTTCCATCGCGGGCGGCCAGTAGCCGCGAGCGACTCCTTGTCCGGCGTACACGCCGGCGCGGTTGCACCCGGGTGCGGATCGCGTTACCATGCAACGGGATTCGAGGGGACATCTGTTGGGCCGGACAGCAACCCGCCCGGCGCGGGGCTGAGGGGTGTTGCGGTGTCATGAGCAAGATCAAGTGCCCGAAGTGCCAGCACGTGAATACGGGGGAGTCCGCCACGTGCAGCCGGTGCGGCACGGTTCTGCCCAAGGTTCATGTCGAGCAGAGCCCTCGGGCACCGGGGCCTAAAGGCCCACGGGGCTCGGGGCCGGCCCGGCCCAATCCGTTCTCGTTCCAGCGCGGACAGAATGTTGCCAACCGCTACACGGTGATCAAGATGATCGGCCGCGGCGGCATGGGGTGCATCTACCTGGTTCAGGACAACGTGCTGAAGGAACAGGTGGCGCTGAAGACGCTGCTTCCGGAGTTCGCCCGGGACAGGACGGTGGTCGAGCGGTTCTACAACGAGGCGCGGATCGCCCGCCAGTTGTCCCATCCCAACGTCGTGCGCGTCCATGACATCGGCATCGCCGATCAAGTCATGTACATCTCGATGGAGCACCTGTCCGGCAAGGCGTTGCGCACGGTGCTCGATGAACTCATGCCCGGCGATCGCCTCCCCGTGAAGACGACGCTGCGCATCATGGATCAGCTCTGTGCGGCCCTCGAATACGCCCATGACTTCACCGTGCACCGGGACATCAAGCCCGAGAACGTCATGATCCTGGACGATGGCAGCGTCAAGCTCATGGATTTCGGCATCTCGAAGCTGATGGCGAACACGCGCCTTACGTCCACCGCCATGGTGATGGGCACGCCCCACTACATGTCGCCGGAGCAACTCAAGGACAGCAGTACCGTGGATGCGCGCGCCGACTTGTACAGCCTCGGCGTGATGCTCTACGAGATCCTGGCCGGGAACCTGCCCACCGGGGTGCCTAAACCGGCCTCGCAGATCACGCGCGATGTCCCCCCCGCCCTCGATCCGATCGTCGAGAAATGCGTCGATCCGGATCCGGCCAAGCGCTACCAATCCGCAGGGGAACTCCGCCAGGCCCTCCAGGGCGTGCTGCAGGTGCTCGAATCGGGCACCAAACCCGCGCCGCGCGCCAGCACGGCCCGGGCCGCCGCGGGCACGGCCCGGAAGGCCGGGGGCATCGCGCTGGCCGCGCTTGTCCTCGCCACGGCCGGATTCGGCATCTGGCGACTCGACCTCCGGCGGCGGGAACTCCTTGCCACGACGCCCGAGATCGAGGTGGACGCGAACGCTGTCGTTCAGCAGCAATGCGCCGCGCTCCTCGGCCGGCTGGATGAGGCCCGGGCCCGGGCCGCGGAGGCGGTGGGCGAATCCGAGGACAAGCAGGGCGTGCTGAGCCTGGCCGAAGCCATGCGGGACGCCGCGCAACGGGCGGCGGCGGGGGCCCGCCTCGATGACACGGCCCGCCTCGCGCAGCGGGCCGTCGTGTGCTACGGGGTTGTCGCCGACTGGCCCGAGGGCATGGTGTTCGTGCCGGCCGAAGGCGAAGTCGACGCCTTCCTCATTGACGCGGCGCCCGTGACCGTGCGTGACTTCGTCGCGTTCGACGAGGAAGTGGAGGGACACTGGCGCGGCTACACCATGGCGTCATGCACGGAGGAGATGCTCGATTCGCCCGTCACCTCGCTGCCGCTCTACGACGCCCTCGCATTCGCCGCGTGGAAAGGCAAACGGCTCCCCACGGAGGCCCAATGGCTGCGTGCCGCACAGCATCGCCCCGAGTTGATGGCCGTCGGCATGCTCGAATGGACTCGGAGCGCATGGCCGGGCCTGCCGTACCTGTCCGGCGATCAGCGTGAGGATCCGGCCGCCCTGGACTTCAGTGTGCCCATGGTAGTCTATGCCGCGCACGCGGACGAGTCGGAGGAACTGCGCATCGAGCCCCTATCGAGGCCGTTCGAAACGCCCGATCCGGCCGTGGGGTTCCGGTGTGTCGTCGAACTCGGGCCGGCGGACTGATCGGCACGTGCCCGACGTTCAGGCCGGATCCCCCCGTGCCGCCCGGCCGCGCCGTACGAGCAGCCACGCCCCCAGCAAGCCGACGAATCCCGCCGAGGTCAGGGACACCCATTTCCCCACGCGAAACGTCCACGGGGCATACTCGATTCGGATCCGGTGATGCCCCGGGGCGAGAGGCACGGCCTGGAACGCGTAATCGCCGGGCACGACGTCGTAGCGCTCCTGCGGCGGGGCGTCGTCGAGTGAATACGCGCGCCAGCCCGGGTTGTAGGACTCCGTGACAAGCAGGACCGCAGGCCGGGCCACGTCGACTTCAACGGTGATGTGATCGGTGGACTCGTCGATCAGTCTCGGCGTGGACGCGTCGCCCCGGGCCCCATCGCGCGGCAACCCCGGTGGCTCGGCCTCCAGGATCACCGTGTTCCACGGATCGAAGGCGGGGGCGCCCAGCGCATCGAGAATCGCGTC
Source organism: Candidatus Hydrogenedentota bacterium (assembly GCA_016934125.1). GTDB lineage: Bacteria > Hydrogenedentota > Hydrogenedentia > Hydrogenedentales > SLHB01 > JAFGTL01. Next base: position 2,427 of record JAFGTL010000302.1, on the reverse strand, counting down.
GCGTCCGGCCGCAACCCGCCAGTCTTCGACGAGGAGCAGCCGTGGCAACGGCTCCCCTGCGGTGACGGGATGCACGTGCAGCCCGGCCTCCGTGGACTCGACCTCGAAGCGCTGGCGCAGGACGCGAAGCAAGGGATGATCGCGCGAGAAATCCAGTTTGCGCGCCGCGTCCTCGCGATCCTGCCCGGTGGTGAGCCGGATGAAGTCGGCGTAGCGCTGGGAGAGCAGGGGATCGTATCCCCAGATGTTGCGGACGCGGCTGAGCAGGGCATGGTTCTGGTACCCGGGGCTGAGCACGCGGTAGTCGCCCGGATGCAGCGCGTAGAACGCCTCGAGTTCCGGGATGCGCGTGTGCCCGAGCTCGAAGGTGGGCCGGCAGGTGCGGGCGAAGACGGCCAGTTCGAGGATGCCCAAGGCGGCTAAGGCGTAGACAGGCCAAGGCGCCCGGCGGGCCAGGAGCAGGAGGGTGCCGGCTGCGCAGGCGGTAGCGGCGGCGGTCCACAGTCCCTTGGCCGCGAACCGGCCCGCGCGGGCCACGCCGTTTTCGCGATATGCGCGGCACATGTCCCCCGTGTCAGGCACGGCCCGCATGGCGGCCCCCCACGTGCTCTCGGCGGGGTCGCCCTCAGCGGATCGCGCCACCGCTACCCCGCCGAGCGCGAGGATTGCGGCCAAGGCGATCACCTCCCCGGCCAGGACACGGGATGGGCGGCGCCCGGCCAGCAGCGAGTCGAGCCCGGCCGCGGCCAAAATGCCCGCGAACATCGTTGCGGGCATCATGAACCGCGCGGGGGCCCGGAACGCGCCGAAGCCCGGCACGACGGCGTAGAGGACGCGATACAGCGGCGTGTAGCGGCCAAGGGCCGTCAATGCGAGGCCCACGGCCATGAAGGCCGCGAACCGCCGGGCCTTGGGCTGCCCGGATATCGCGCCGTACACGCAGAGCGTCAACCCTGTCAGGCCCACGAAGGCGCACATCTCCCAGGCGAACCAGCGGCCCCAGTACGGCTCGATGTGCACCATGCCGAAGAAGCCCGGCGCGATCAGCGTCAGCAGGTTCTCGGGGGGAAACGAGAAGGAGGTGGTGAATTCGTAGGATTTGCCCCCCTGCCGGACGCTCTCGAGGGCGGTTTGGATGCCGGGCCAGAGTTGCGCGGCCCCGAGCACAAGCGGCGCCAAGGCCGCGACTGCCAGCAAGGCGACGGCACGGCCGCGGCGCGGCGCCCGAGCCAGGCAGAACACCGTATACGGGCCGGCCGCGACCGCGGTGTAGAACAGAACATGAGGCCAGCCGGCCAGCACCTGCATCGTGCCCGCCACGGCGCCGGCCAGACACCACTCGGCCGAACCGGCATCGAGGATCCGATCGATGGCGAGGAACAGGAGCGGCATCCACGCCACGGCACACAGCATCGTCAGGTGGCCGCCGGCGACGTGCAGGTAGTAGGCGCCGGAGAACATCACCATCACGCCCGCGAACAGGCACGCCGCGGGATGGAGCCCCCGGCTGCGCGCCCACAGCATCATGAAGAGCCCTATGAGGAACAGGTGCAACACGATCGTCGCGTTGATGGCCGCGGCCAAGGGCAAAACCAGGTGCAGGTAGTTGGGCGGATACAGGAGGGCGGACTGGAAATTGCCCAGACAGGGCGTGCCCGAGAACAGATAGGGGTTCCAGAGCGGCAGGTTCCCGTGGCGGAGTTCGCCGAACCCAAAGTCCCTGGCCGGCACGAAATAGGCGTACACATCCGTGTACGCGCTCGATGCGATCGTGTTCCTGTCGACGAAAAGCACGTCGCCGAACACACCCGCGAGCACAACCGCCAGGAGGACCACCCCCCATGCGAACGGATGCTCGCCCGCCCTGCGTATCGGCCCCGGAACCCGCACGGTCTTCTCCCCCGGTTGCCCGCAACCCGCCCGTCTACTACGCGCAGAGTAAACCAGTAGCGTCGAGTGAAGCAATCGCGGCGGGCTCAGGTTGCCCGCGGCAATCGCCGTAATCTCACCGCAAGAACGGTCCCAGTGCGTCGGAGCCCCGCCTTCAGCGCGGCCAAACACGAGGCAAGGGCCTCGGCGCGCCCTGCGGGCGCGCTCGCTCCGTGCGCGTTCTTCGGGCGCGGCGCGTCAAACGCAGAACACGTTCCGCTTCCCGCAGTTGCGGAGAACGCTGCGCGTTCTTCTGCGTTCGCTCCGTCGCAGACTCCGGCCCACACCGGGGCGTGGCAGAGCACCGGGCGTTGAAGCCAGACGCCTCGATGCTCTTCGCCACGGCCGGGATGGCCCCGCCGTTCAGGCAGGGATCTCCCGTGCACGGCCTGAGCCGGTTCGCAGCGATCTTCCCGATTAGGCGCGCCCTTCGGGCGCGTTGGAAGAACGCTGCGCCTTCTTCTGCGCGCACTCCGTCCGCGTGTGCCCTTCGGGCGC
>JAFGTL010000301.1 GCA_016934125.1 Candidatus Hydrogenedentota bacterium | reverse complement strand
CGTTCCACGAGCAGACGCTGCTGGCGACCGGTCTCGGCATGCTGCTCGCCCTCGGCTTCGCCGTCCTCGTCGAGCTGGTGGTGTCCCGCCTCGAGCGCCGCCGCGGCCACAGCGATCGTGCGCGCGCACCCCGCCGGGCCGCCTCGCGCGGCCGTTTCGCGCAACGCCGAGCGGAACAGGGCGCCCGCCTCCGCCTGCTTGTTGGCGGCCAGCGCGGCCGCGATCGCGTGGGCGCGGTAGGGGTCTTCCGCGAGCCCGGTTCGGCGCGTACGCCGGCCAGAGCGCGGGCCCGGGCCGAGGTCGTCGACCTCCATCTCGGAACCGGGGGCGGCCTGCTCGACGGCCCGCCAGAGCCGCCCCAGTTCGTCGGAGGCCCATGCCGCCAGCACGGGCACCGCTTGGCTCACCGCCAAGGGGATGTCGGACAGCGAGGGCATCTCGGCGTCCTCGGGGGATTCGCCCGCTTCGTCGAGTGCCGCGAGCCCGGCCCGGAAGTCGCGCGACAGCGTCTGCGGCGCCTCAGCGGGGCAGTAAGGGCCGAGGGTGAGCGCGAACGCGGCGTCGACTCCCGGCAGAGCGGGCGCAGCCACGCAGCCGAAACCCATGTGGCACAGGAACGCCACGGGCGCGTTGCGGCGGAGCGCCGTCGTTGCCGCAGGCAGGCGCGACGCCCGGCACGCGGCCGGCCCGCCCGGACGCCCGGCCACGTACGCACAGGCCCCGCACCGCCCGGCCGACACCGGGCAAGCGCCTTCTTCGCCGCCGCCCACGAAGTGCACGCTCACCGGCATGGCGGCGGCCCGGGCGGCTCGGTCGATGACGCGCCGTACGTCGTCCGTGTGAAAAAACGCCACGGCTTTCATGCGCGGATCTCGAAGATGCGGGTGGGGCGGTCTTGCCAGGCGACATGCACCTCGACGGGCCGGCCTGCAACCACCTGGGCGGCCGTATCATAGGCCAGTTCGTGCGTGTTGTTCTCCTCGCTGATATGCGTCAGCACCACCACCTGCAACGCATCGTGAACGAGGGCCGCAAGCAGGGCGCTCATGGCGTCGTTGGACAGGTGCCCCTGCCGGCCCCGAATCCGCTGCTGAACCATGGGCGGATAGGAACCGCGGCGGAGCATATCGGGGCAATGGTTCGATTCGAGGATCAGCCCGTGGCACCCGGCCAACCGGCTGCGCACCAAATGCGACGGGTGGCCCAGGTCGGCCGCGAGCCCCAGTTTGGCGCCGCCGGCCTCAACGACGTAACTCACCGGATCGGCCGCGTCGTGCGATACGCTGAAACTCCGCACCACCGCCCCGTCCACCTGCACCGCCTCCCCCGCCTCGAACACCTCCACCCGGGGCAGGCGGCCCACCGAGCCCGGGAGGCAGTCGCGCGTGCCGGGCGTCATGTACACGGGCACCCCCAGCTTGCGGGCCAGCGTGCCCAGGCCCAGGACGTGATCCCGGTGCTCATGGGTGACGAAAACCGCGTCAAGGCCCTCGATCGATTCGCCGACCGCCGCCGCCCGGGCCGTGAGCTGCTTGAAGCTGACTCCGCTGTCGATGAGAATCCGCGCCGTATCCGTCGCGATGAGAATGGCGTTGCCGCCGCTGCCGGCACTGAGCATCGTGAATCGAATCATGCCAAACGTCCCTGGCGGCCCGGAGGGGGATTCCGCGCAACCCGAGCCCGTCACGGCGTCCCGCAAACCCCGGGGACGAGCGCCGCCCGGCATCCCGGGGAGCCACCGGACTCCGGTGCGGCACTGGCGTTCCTACGGGCGGTTCGCCATGGGGCACCCCGCGGCGAGACGGTCCATATCTTGTGGTCCCGGATGGGGCGGCACCCATAAATAGTTGTTTCGCCCGGCATTATAGCACTGAATACAGACCCGGTCAATTGACAAGCTCCTGAGGCGGCAGTATAATCTAATCCGAATCGCCGCGGAGAATTTCCTTCCCATGATGCACATGGAACATCGCCTAGCCCAGACGCAAACCCAGCGTCTGATGCTGACCCAGAAGATGCAGCAGGCCATCCAGATCCTGCAGCTTTCGGGCATTGAACTCGACCAGTTCGTCCAGCAGGAACTTGAAACCAACCCGCTCCTGGATCAGGTTCAGAAGGAGCCGGATCCTGAAAAGGACAAGACACAGGAGGCCGCGCCGCAGGACGACAAAGAGTCATTCGACGACGAATCGTTCGATCTGGATGCGTTTGCCAGCCAGTGGACGGACCCCCACCGCGAGGGCCGCGACCTCAGCCGGAATCCCGACCTCGCGGCCCGCCGGAAGTTCTACGAGGACTCGATCACCCGGGAGGAGTCCTTCTCGTCGCACCTGCTCACCCAACTCCGCCTGGCAGCGAAAGACGATCAGGTATACGCCATCGGCGAACGCATCATCGGCGACGTCGACGGGAAAGGGTATTTCACCGGCTCGACCGAGGAGATCGCCCAGGAGTTCCAGGTGCCCGAAGAGCAGGTTTCCCGGGTGCTGTATCTGATCCAGCGGTTCGAGCCCACCGGCGTAGGCGCCCGGGACGTCGTCGAGTGCCTGCTGCTGCAGATCAACGTGGAATACCCGGACGAACACGAGCTCAAGACGCTCGTGGCGGAGCATCTCGATGCCCTCGAACGCCGCCAGATTCCCAAGATCGCGAAGAGCATGGGGATCTCGCCGGAGCGCGTCGAGCAACTCAAGAACCTGCTCGCCACCCTGAATCCGTGGCCGGGCCACGAATACTCGTCCGATCCGCCCCAGTATGTGACGCCCGACGTCATTGTCGACAAGAATGAAGACGACGAATACGTGGTCTATCTCAGCAACGACAGCGTGCCCGAACTCCGGATCAACCAGGACTACCGCCGCATGCTGCTGAAGGGCAACACGGCACAGGAAGCCAAGCACTACATCCGCGGGAAGGTGGAGTCGGCGCGGTGGCTCATCCGCAACATCGAGCAGCGGCAACAGACGATCCTGCGTATCGCGAACGCCATCGTCGACGTGCAACGCGAGTTCCTCGACAAGGGCGTCGAGGGCATCAAGCCGCTCACGTTGCAGGAAATCGCCGATAAGGTCGGCGTGCACGAGGCCACCGTGAGCCGCGCCACCCGCGGCAAGTACATGCAGACGCCGCAGGGCCTGTTCGAGATGAAATTCTTCTTCTCGCCGGGACTGAGCCACGACTCCGGGGAGGCCCAGTCCTCCAAGCGGGTGCAGTCCCTGCTCAAGAAGATCATCGACGAGGAAGACAAGAGCAAGCCGCTGAGCGATCAGCGGATCGCCAATCTCCTCAAGGAACAGGGCGTGAACATCGCCCGGCGCACGGTAACGAAATACCGGGAGGGCCTCGGAATCCTCCCCACGTCCCTGCGAAAGGAATACCAGTAGCCCCTGGCGCCCCGCCGGCCGCCTCACCCCGTCTCGCGGGCCATCTCCTCGACCGCATCAACCGCACGGCCCAGTGGCCGCAGGATCGGATGAGCCCAACCCGCACGCAACGCCTCCCGCGTCTCCCGGTAATACCACAGCGTGCCGTCCCGGCCGCCGGTGAACCGCTCCCATACGGACGGCCCCGTCTCCATGAGATCGGACAAGGTGGTCTCGGCGTTGTGGAGTTTGTCCGCCGCGACAATCAGTTTGACGCCGCCGCAGGCGGCGCGCAGCCCTTCAAGGAAGCGTTCTTTTCGATCCCGCCACGGCGGCTTGGGCGTTACCATCGTATCGGAACAGGCTTCCACGTAGTGCGCAACGCGTTCGCCGAACGCAGTACGCACCCGGCTCAACGTGTCGCGTCCGCCGGCGTCCTCGGCGGCGTCATGAAGCAGCGCCGCGATGACTTGATCTTCGTCGCCCCCGTACTGCCCCACGGTAGCCGCGACCGCCATGGGATGGGTGATATACGGAACCGGGGAGCCCTTACGGCATTGAGCCCCGTGGAGTTCGAAGGCCAGGGCGAACGCGTCGACCACGCGGGGCGAGTACAGCATGCTTCCTCCTCACGCGATCCGTTCCGGCGGAAGCCGACAGGTACGGGGACGGCCCCCGGCGGCCGCCGGCCTAATGCTTGGGCCGACTGACCTTGGAGGCGGGGAGGTTGAGCAACCGTTGGACGCGCTCGTTCAGTTCGGCGATGCTGAACGGCTTCTTCAGGTAGTCCTCGAAACCATAGTCCTTCAGTTTGTTCGCCTCGCCGTCGTCGATGTAGCCCGAAATGCCCAGGATCCGCGTGTCCTTGGTTTCCTGGCGCGATTTCACCCGCTCGCACACCATCCGTCCGTCCATGTCGGACAGGTGAATATCGAGAATGATCAGGTCGGGATTGTGTTCCACCACCTGCGCGCCCGCGTCGAAGCCGGTGGAAGCCGTAAGAATCCGGTAGTCTCCGGCCTGGGCCAGCGCTTCCGGAATCACGTCGAGATAATAGGGGTCATCGTCAACCACCAGGATGCGCCGTTCGCCTTCCTCGAGGCGGTTCAGCGGAATCCCATGGCTGAGCATGAATTTGCGGAGGCTCTCATAGGGAATCCGCCGATCGCCTCCCGGGCCCAGACGGTATCCCTCGATCTGCCCCAGGTCGAACCACCGGGACACGGTGTCCGGAGAAACCCCACAGACAGCGGCGACTTCCCCACTTGTGAAAACCTTGTTCTTGAAATCGGACATATCAGTTACCTATTACTACTTAGAGAATTCCGGTATTCGAGAATTGCCTCGTTTGCGGCATTTCCGGGGTATGATGCTAACAGCCCGGCACCCCCGTGTCAAACCGCTCCGCCGCGCCGGGATACCGCCGACAGACACCGCCGCCCGCCCCCTTGCTCAATCACGTCCCCCATCATTCGGTGCTTGGGTTTACCATCTTCTTATCACAACGATCAAGGACCACTGTACGCGGCCCCGCCGTCACTTGTCAACCGATATCAGCCACTGGATTGCATCGTCCAATACCCGGAATACATGCTCGCGATCGAGGCCGACATGATCCGACTCATACCAGACCATCTCCTTGGGCTCCCGGGCCGCGTCGAAGAGGGCCTGTCCCGACGCGGCGGGAACCACCGAATCGTGCCGGCCGTTCTGGAACAGCACGGGACGAGGTGCGATGCCGGCGACATGGCGAACCGGATCGGCCGGGGCCAGGATGAATGCCCCCAGTTCCCTGACGAGCCCGTGCCAGCGCCCCAGTTCCTGCTCGGCCTGTTCGCTGTCCAGAAGCACGCGCAGATTGCCGCCTCCGTAGGTGAGCACGGCGGCACGGATGCGCGGCTCGAACGCCGCGGCCGTGCTGCCGGTGATGGCCCCGAAACTCGCCCCCACGAGGTAGATCCGGCCCGGATCGACGTCGGGACGCGTCAGCAGGTAGTCGACCAGGCGCCGGGTCTCGATCACGTTCAGCGCCGCACGCCGCCGCAACGCCAGCAGTTCGTCGAGCTGCCCTTCGCCCTTGATGCGGCGTTCGCCCCGCGTATACTGGTCGGAACACACGAGCACGAAACCTGCTCGGACGAACGGCGCGGCGATGTCGTCAAGGAATTCCTTCTTCTGCCCAATGCCGTGCAGGAAGATCGCGCAGGGGAAGGGGCCTTCCCCGTTGGGCGGAAAGGCGATCAACGTGGGCACCCGCTGGCCCGGAAGGCCATCGAACACGACATCCACCCGGCGGTAGCCCGGCCGCTCCTCCTCGCCGCGGACCTCCGCATTCAGCGGCTGGCCGGGATCGTATCCGTCGTAGAACCTCGCGTCCCAACGCCACTTGGCGATCCCCGCGATGCACAGAAGGAGCAGCCCGCACGCCGCCGTGATGAGTAGACCCTTCTTCAGGCAGCCCATTGCTCCGCTCCTCTTCGCCCACCACCCGGCTGGCCCAACCTGGCATCGTGTCAACGCACTGTCAATCCGGCGCCGAGTCCACCGTTACCACCAACCCAGAGGCGTCCATGTCCGCCTGATTGTATCGGCTCCGGCGCGATGGTGTCCAGGTTCGTCGGCCGACGGGATTCGGCGCCGCAGCGCTCGACCCCGCAACGGAATCCGGCCGTGCGGCGAGGTTTGCAAACCTGGCCGCGCCACCGGTATGCTCGCCGCATGGGACACGAGCCGCTCGAATCGGAGGAACTCCGCCGAATGAAACACAACGCTGCAAGCCGATTCCACGGCACGCTCGGAGCCGTTGCGGTTTCCCATTCGCTGTTCTTCGTGCTAGTCGAGACCTGGATGGCCGTTCGGGGCGAGTTCTCGGTGACGGTGGCCAACGACACACTCCAGGCAACACTGACCGCCCTGTTTGTGTACGGCGCCGCGGCCTTCCTGGCGGGCGAGTGCCTGGCCGTGGCATACGGCATGGTGCGGCGGGACGCCCCGAAGGACTCGATGGTTGCGCTGCCGGCCGGCACGGCCGCAAGCCTTGCCGTCTGGACCTTGATCATGGTCTACGCGAGCGACCGGCCGCTCACCGTGTTCGCCACCGGTTACGCGGCGCTGGCCGGGTCCGGTGTCCTGGGCTGGGCGCTGGCCCGGCGCCAACCCGCTGCCGCAAAACAGCTTATGTGCATTCTCGGAACGGCGTGCCTCTACGGCATTGCCGCGTTGAACCTGGGTGACCGCGCCTTCTTCGCCCGTTCCGCCCGGGCCGACTGGGCCATGGCGCTCTGCCTGGGGTGGGCGCTTGGCATCGGGTTGGGCGGGGCGTTGCTCTGGCTGTTCGTGGCAAGGGCCGGGCTGCGCCGCGTACTGGCCGCCGTGGGCTTGGCCGCGGCCGCAGCGCCCCTTGCCTTGGGATACCTGGTGGTCCACGGGCTCCTGCCGCGCGGCGAACCCAACCAGCCCAGCCTGCTCGTCGTCAGTGCCGACACGCTCCGCGCCGATTACTGCTCCGCCTACGGCGGCCCGGTGCCCACCCCCGCCCTCGAGGCGCTCGCAGCCCAAGGCGTGTTCTTCGAGCGGTTCTACGCCCTCGCGCCGTGGACGATGCCCTCGTTGAACGCCATGTTCTCGTCCAGGTATCCACCGGGCTTCCTACCGGACAGCGACCTCGATCTCGGCGACCCCCTCCGATACGCGGCCATCGGCTCATACTGGTGCGGTGACGGCGACGCGACGTTCCCGGAGCGGGCCGCACGGCACGGGCTGGTGTGCGGCGCCGTGGTCGCCAATCCGCTCATGGATCAGCCGTGGCTCATGGACGGATTCCGCGAAGCGGCCGTGTTCAACCCCCACGGGGCCGAGAGCGTCGGCCCCTTCAGCCGCCTCCCGTTGCTGCGGGGCGTGGCCGCGTGGTTCGCGCCCAGCCTCGTCCCCCGGCAGCCCTACGACCTCACCCGGCTGACTCTTGAGTACGCCCTCCAGTTCCTCGAGCGGTATCACAGCCAGCCCTTCTTCCTCTGGGTGCACTTCCTGGATCCCCACGCGCCCTATGAGCCGCCCCAACGATTCACCGACGAGTCGGATCGGGAGAGCGTGCACGACTTGATGATACGGCTCCAGAAATACGCCG
>JAFGTL010000300.1 GCA_016934125.1 Candidatus Hydrogenedentota bacterium | reverse complement strand
TGTCGGCCAGCTTGCGGACGCCCTCAGGCCCGAGGACCTGGCCGTCCACGTAGACGCCCCGCACGTGCACGGCGGCGCAGGCCTTGGCCATGGCGTCGGCGGCGCGGGCCGCTTCGGCGGTGGCCGCTTCTGCTGCCGCGGCAGCGGCGGACGCGCTCTTCTCGAGTTCGAGGACATCGGGGCCGTCTTCACCGCGTTCCCGAGCGGCCTTGGCCGCCTCAAGGGCCGCCTGGGCCTCCTGGGCGGCCCGGGCCGTCTCGTCGGCCCTGGTGCGGGCCTCGGTGAGGTTCCGGGAGGCCCGCTCGGACTGGAGCTTCCACACGGCCTCAACGGCCTCCTCGAAGGCGGCCATGGTTTCTTCGGCGCGTTTGGCGGCCTCATCGGGGCCCGGGCCGGTGGCGGGGGCCTCAGGCGCGGGAGCGGGCGGGGCCTCGCGGGAGCCTTGTTCGGCCTTGCGTAGCGCGGCCAGGGCTTCGGGCGGGAGTTCGCCGCCCTTGGCCATCAAGGCCTTGAGTGCCTCGCGCTTCTCGGGATCGAGCGGGGCGTCGCTCGGGGGCCCGGCCGCAGGCGCGGGTTGGGGCGTCTCCTGGCCGGAAGCGGCCTCCTGCTCGGCAGCAGCCCGGGCCGCGGCCGCGGCTTCCAGGGCCTGTTTGGCGGCGGCTTCGGCGGCGCGCCGGAGGTGGAGTTCCTGAATGAGGTCATTGGCGACGGCTTCGCCGAGGTACTTCTGGAGATCCATGGCCATGAACTTGGCTTCGCGCTCGGCGGCCTGGATGTCGCCGACGTTCTGTTCCTCCTGGATTTCGTAGTCCTGGATGGCTTTGGCGAGAGAGGCCTTGGACGTGTGGAACTCGATGTCCTGCTGAAGCATGCGATCCTCGAGCTCGGATGAGTCGAGTTCGACGAGCACCTTTTTGTCGGCGATGTCCTCAGGCGTGATCCGGTAGCCTTCCTCCACCATCTTGAGGATCTTGATCTCGCGCGATTTGACTTCGCATTTGACGCGGCGAGGCTCAAGCGAGGCGGCTTCGCCGCCCTCGACAATCGTGATGGGAAGGTCGCCGCGCTTGACGGTGTAGGTGGTGCCGTTGCTCTCCGAGGTCTCGCCGGGCCGGAACAGATAGAGGGCGGCCAGCAGGACAGCGAGAACGGCGGCGGCTTTGACGAGGTTCGGTTTTGTCAGGAGCCGTCTGGGCTCAGGGCGGGGAGCGCGGGATTCCGCCGAGTCCGCATTACTCGACATCAGAGAGTTCCTCCCATTGTCCGTCTTCTTTGATATACAGGATGCCCATGTCGAGCCAGAGCCGGAGCTTGGCGATGGTATGGCTGACGAGGGCGGCGGTGAGTCCATTCTGGGCGCTGACGAGGTCGTTCTGGGCGTCGATCTGGTCGAGGGCGGTGGCGCGGCCGAGTTCGGCGCGCAGCTTCTGCTCTTCGACACGGCGTTGGTTGAGGTCGACGGCGATCTGGCGGATACGGTAGGTGGCCTCGGCCTCGTTGAGGTCGCGCCAGGCTTCGCGGACTTCGAGCTTGACGCCATCGACGGCGAGGTCGAATTCGCGGGCAGCGCGTTCGTGGCTGATAAGCGCGCGGCGGTAAGCGTTGCGCTCGGACTTGCGATCGAAGGGCAGATCGAGGTCGAAACCGGCGCTCCACCGGGCGCGTTGCCAGTCGAGTTCGCTGAAGGCGTCGTCCTCAGGCACGGTGTCGACTTGCCCGGTGACGATGAGGTCGAGGCCGGGCTTGAGGGCGTTGGCAGCGACGGCGAGTTTGCGCTCGGCGTCATCGACCTCATCGCGGACGGTATAGAGGTCGAGGCGGGAGACGAGGGCGACGTCAACGGCGGCTTCGGTTGACAAGGGAATGGAGGAGATGCCGCGCTCTCTGAGCCGGGTGAGTTCGCCGGGCTCAAGGACGACGGGAGCGTCGGTGGAGAGGCCGAGGAGGATCTTGAACTCGTCCATGCTCTGCCTGTAGCTGCGTACGGCGGCGATCCAGCTGACTTCGGCGTTGAGCTTGGCCTGTTGGCTGCGGCCGAGGTCGGCCTGGGTGATACGGCCTACTTCGGCATGGGCCTGATCGCGCTCAAACGCCTCGACAAAGGCCTGATACCCCTGCCAGGTGTTGCGGGCGGCGTCGCGGCTCTGGAGGATTCGGTAGTAGTTGCTGGCGACGTCGACGGCGAACTCCTTGCGGAACCGGGTGAAGGAACGGAGTTGGTAGAGGAGGTCGCGTTCGGCTTGGGTGAGGTTCTCAGCGGCGATCTTGTGGCCGGCGCCCCGAAGCAGGGGCTGGGTGATGCTGCCGGTCAGGGCGGAGGAGGTGGTGACTCGGGGGTCGCCGGTGACGTAGCGCAGGAAATTGGAGGTGAGGCCGAGGGCGATCTCGGCGCCGCCCTTGAGCAGGATCCCGACGCCGAAGCTGGTTTGGCCGGAGTAGGTGCGCTCGTTCATGATCTCTTCGCGGGGCTGGTTGGCGCCCGTGGCGGTGAACGCGGATTCGACGAGATCGGCGTAGTTGGAGAGCAACTGGCCGGGCGAGCCGGCGAGTCCACCGACGCTGGCGAGGGCGGCGGGCAGGCCGGCGGGCACAGAGCCGGGCGGCAACAGGCCCAAGGCCTGAGAGAGGGTCGTGGCGCCAGAAAGCCGGGTGTCGGCAATGTCGCCGGTTTCATCAATCCACCCGGGGAGGGCGTCGGCGAGGCCGCGGGCGCCGGACATCTTGCTGACATCGGAGGTGGAGCGGGCGTAGTCGCCGGTGAGTTGGCCGGAGAAGATCGGGGCGAACTGATGGCGTTCGAGGGTGAGGTTCAGGGCCTGGAGGTAGAGGAGTTCCTTCTCGTTCTGATAGCTTCGGCTGTGGGTGACGGCGAGTTCGAGGGCCTTTTCGAGGCGGATCACGTGGGCGCCCTGCTCGCTCGCGGCGGCTTCGCCGAGGAAGTCCGTATCGGCTGCGGCCTCGGGGAGGCCGGCGAGCGGCTCGGCGGGATCGGCCTCGATGGTGAAGCTGGCGGGCATGCCGGGGACATTGGGTGTCTTTTCGGCGATAAGCCCGTAGACCTCCTGGTCGGCGTTGCGGCGGTAGCGGGCCGTGGTGCAGCCGGTGGCAATCGCGAGTGCAACGACGACACAGAGGGTGCGGGACAGGTTCACGGGCATGAGCAGTCTGCCTTCACGTACGGTGGTGCAATGCGCATCAAACACCTAATCATGACGGGAATGCCCTCACTTGATCAAGGGCCGGATTCGGGGCTGTCGAGGAGCCGGCGGATTTCGGCCACATCGACGGCAATCTGTTGGACGAGTTCCTCGCGCGAAGCGAACTTCTTCTCGGGGCGTATGCGGCGGCGGAAGACGATCTCGATGTCCTGTTCCAGGATGCTCTCGGAGAAATCGAGCACATAGGCCTCGATGGTGATGTCTTCGTGGCGGATCGTGGGCGCGATGCCGATGTTGACGGCGGCGGGGCGAGGGGCCGGCCCGATGACGACGTCGGCCGCGTAGACGCCGTGTGGAGGGACGACATAGTCGCCGGGCACGATGTTCGCCGTAGGGAACCCGAGCACGGAGCCGATGCCGCGGCCGGGCACGACGCGGCCGAGGATCGAGTAGGGCCGCCCGAGGAATCCGGCGGCTTCGTCGAGGTCGCCCTCGAGGATGCGTTCGCGGATGAGGGTGCTGCTTACGCGTTCGCCATCGATCAGGATGGGGGCGACTTGGGTGACGCTGAATCCGTAGCGGGGCGCGGCCTGGCAGAGGAACTCGTAGTCGCCGCGGGCGCCTTCGCCGAACCGGAAATCGTGGCCGACGACGATGGCGGCGGGGCGGCACCGCTCGTGGATGATCTGTTGGAGGAAGAGTCCGGGGGCGAGCCGGGCGGTGTCGGCAGTGAAGGGGAGGACGAAGACGACGTCGAGGCCGGCTTCGGCGAAAAGCCGCATCTTCTGCGCGTCGGAGGTCAGGAGATTGGGCGCATGGCTGGGGGCGAACACCTGCCGGGGATGGGGCCGGAGGGTGAGGGCGGCGGCGGTGCCGTCCATGGCGCGGGCCTGGGCGACCACCTGGTCGAGGATGCGGCGATGGCCGACGTGGATGCCGTCGAAGCTGCCGATGGTGAGGGCGAGGCGCGGGAACGGCGCGTGGGCGGTATGTACATCATCGATGACGATCATGTCTGCGCACACAGGACACGTTTGGGATGGAGTGCCGGATGGGGAGACGCGTTCTGCACTTGGGCGAGGGCGAGCAGTTTGCCCGTGGGGGACTTGACTTGCACCCATCCTTCGGTGACGGGGCAATCGGCCTGAAGGTCGGCGCGGCCGAGGACGCCGCCGGACAGGACGGTGTTGATGCGGTTGGGGAGCACGACGACCTCGGGGAGTTGGAGTGCGCCTTCGAGAGGCGCCATCCGCCGGAGGACATCGTCGCGGGTGGCGAAGGACTCTACGGGAGCCGCCTCATCCACGGAGTGGTGGCCGACCCAGGTGCGGCGGAGGAGGGACAGTGCGCCGCCACAGCCGAGCATCTGGCCGACTTCGTGGCACAGGGAGCGGGCGTAGGTGCCGCGGGTGCAGCGGACGCGGAAGTGGACGAGGGGCGTGTCGAACCCCAGGAGCCGGAACTCGCGGACGGTGACGGGCCGCGCGGGGCGGTCGACCACCTCGCCTTTGCGGGCTTTCTTGTAGAGCCGCTCGCCGCCGATCTTGACGGCACTCACCATGGGGGGCGTCTGCATGATGTCGCCGGTGAACGCGTCGAAGGCGTTCTGGATGGCCTCGGCGGTGAGGCCGGGGACGGGCCGTTCTTCCAGGATCCGGCCGTCGAGGTCGTAGGAGTCGGTGATGAGGCCGAGCCGCATGGTGCCCTCGTAGACTTTGTCAAGCCCGGTGAGGAACTCGGACAGGCGCGTTGCCGCGCCGAGGCAGAGGATGAGGAGGCCGGTGGCGGCGGGATCGAGGGTGCCGGTGTGGCCGACGCGGCGGATGCCGGCGGCGCTCCGGATGCGATCGACGACGTCGTGCGAAGTCATGCCGGCGGATTTGTCGACGAGGAGGATGCCGTTCATGGGGCGTTCCCGATGTGTGCAGTGGTGTACTCGACGATCATGGGGTATGCCGCGTCGAGGGGATGGGGAACGGTGGCGCCCGCGGCGCCGGGATGGCCGCCGCCGCCGAAGTGGGCGGCCAGCGCGGCGCAGTCTACGGGGGGCCGAGAGCGGAAACTGACCTTGGTTTGGCCGTCGGACGTCTCGCGCAGGAGGATCGACACGGCAACGCCGTCGATGTTGCGTCCGACGTTGACGAGGTTGTTGAGATCTTCCTGGCGGGCGCCGGTATCGGCCAAGTCCTGGAGCGTGACGCGGGCGGCGGCGATGCGGCCTTGGGCGTGAAAGCGGATGCTGTTGAACACGCGCCGGACGAGTTGGAACTGGGCCGGGGACATGGCGTCGAAGAGGCGGTTCGAGATGGCGTGCACGTCGAGGCCGAATTCGAGAAGCTGGGCGGCGGTCCGGTGGGAGCGCGGGCCGGTGTTGCCGAAGCGGAAGCAGCCGGTGTCGGTGGCCAGGGCGACATAGATGCACAGGGCGGCGTCGTACGTCATCGGGACGCGGGCCAAGTCAAAGAGCTCGGCGACGATCTCGCCGGCGGATCCGTAGGTACCGTCGACGAAGTTGACATCGCCTTCGGGCTGGGCGTCGGCGTGGTGGTCGATGACGATGACGGCATGGCCAGGGCGGATCAGGTCGGCCGCACGCCCGACGCGGTCGCGGGTGGCGGCGTCGACGAGCACGACGGTGTCGTACGCGACGGTGACGCGGTCGGGGGGGATGATCGATTCGACGCCGGGGAGCCACTGGTAGATGCGGGGCACGGGGGCGTCGAGGGCGCAGGTGACGTCGGGCTTTCCGAGGCCGTCGAGGAAAAGACGGACGGCCAGCACACTGCCGATGGCGTCGCCATCGGGGCAGACGTGGGTGGTGACGAGGAACGAGCGCCCGGCGCGCAGGGCGGCCAGGACGGCCTTCAGGTCACTGCGCGGGGTCGTGTTCTTGGCCTTCATCGCTCTTGATTTCCTCGAAGAGTTCCTCGAGCCGGTATGCTTCATCGAGGGTCGTGTCCTCGAAGAAGCGGATTTCGGGCGTAAACCGGAGACGCAGGTGCTTGCCGACCTCGCGCCGGATCCAGCCGGCGGCCTGTTCGAGACCGACGAGGGAACCTTTGCGTTCGCTTGGACTGCCGAAAAGACTCACGTACACGTTGGCGTAGCGGAGGTCGGGCGACATGCGCACTTCCATGAGCGAGACGAAGCCGATGCGGGGATCCTTGAGGCCCTTGGCAAGGAGCCCGGCAATCTCCTTGCGGATCTGTTCTCCGACGCGGCGCGGCCTACCTTCGTTCATCAGAGCATCTCGATGTGGTAGTCCAAGAGTTCGGCTCCCTGTTTGGCGGAGGCGAATCGGACGATCTCGTTCAATTGAGTGTTGACATGGCGGCTGTCGTCTCCGACGACGCAGGCGACGAGCCGGGCACGGCCCCATTGTTCTTTGAATTCGGTTTCGGCAATCGAGCAGTTATAGCGGTTGTGAAGCCGTTCCTTGAGGCTTTTCACAACCCTGCGTTTGTCTTTGAGGGAACGGGCGCCAGGGACACGCAGGTCCATCTGGAGAACGCCTATCGTCACACCGGGGCACCTCAGGCCAAGGTCCGGGCGACCGCCTCGACTCGGTACGTCTCGATGACGTCCCCTTCCTTGATATCCTCGTAGCCGTCCAACTTCACGCCGCATTCGAAGCCGCTGGACACGGAGCGGACGTCGTCTTTCTCGCGGCGTACGGACTGGATCTTGCCTTCGTGGACGACGACGTCGTCGCGCACGAGGCGAGCCAGGGAGCCGCGGGACACTTCGCCGTCGGTGACGTAGCAGCCAGCGATGTTGCCAACGGCGGAGGAGCGGAAGACGGCGCGGATCTCGACGTGGCCGGTGACGACTTCCTTGGACTCGGGTTCGAGCATGCCTTCGAGGGCGCGATGGATGTCGTCGATGGCCTCATAGATGACGCGGTAGCAGCGGATATCGACGCCTTCCTGCTCGGCGAGCTTCTGCACGCGGGCGTTTGCGGTGACGTGGAAGCCGATGATGACGGCGTCGCTGGCTGCGGCGAGGAGGACGTCGGATTCGTTGATGCCGCCGACGCCGGAGTGGACAAGCCTGACGCTGACGGACTCGTTGCCCTGTTTGGCAAGGCTCGATTCGAGCACGTCGACGGAGCCCTGCACGTCGGCCTTGAGCACGACGTTGAGTTCGCTCTTCTCGCCGGACATGAGCTGTTCCTGGAGGTCTTCGAGCGTAATGCGCTTGACGGCCTTGCCGGAGGCCTTCTGGCGCTCGCGTTGGGCGCGCTGCTCGGCGATGCTGCGGGCGACGCGTTCGTCTTCCAGGGCGGCGAACTGATCGCCGGCGTTCGGGGGCTCGTTGAACCCGGTGACGAGCACGGGCGTGGCGGGCCCGGCCTCTTCGACGGGTTGGCCGCGGGAGGACATCATGGCACGGACGCGGCCGTAGGACTCACCGGCGAGGAAGGGGTCGCCGACACGCAGGGTGCCGGACTGGACGAGCACCCAGGCGACGGGCCCTTGGCCGAGGGAGATCTCGGACTCGATGATGGCGCCGCGGGCGCGTTTCTTCGGGTTGGCCTTGAGTTCGAGCAGTTCGG
>JAFGTL010000299.1 GCA_016934125.1 Candidatus Hydrogenedentota bacterium | reverse complement strand
TGCCCTTTGCAGAGGACTACGGCACCGAACTCGTCTGCTCGAACCCTGCCCTCATGGCCCACAACCGGGCCGTATGGCGGTTCCGCACGGACGACCGCCCCAACTTGCTGTTGGGCTGGATCATGGAGTCGCTCAAGGAGGCGGGCTGGAAGAAGCTCGATTTGGCCGTCGGGGAAGGCCAGCAACCGTATCTCCGGATGGCGCAGGAAGACTGGCGCGTTGCGGTGGTAGGGGAACCGCCCGGCGAGTTGGAGCCTGAAGCCCCTGAACAGGAGGCGCCGGCCGAGCAACTCTTCCACGTGTATTACGCGGAGTTCCTGTCGCGGGAGGAACTGCGGATGGCCCTGCTCGATCTATTCGAGGCCGATGCGCCTCCCGCTACGCTCGTGCCGTTCCGGCAGCACCTGAACCGTGCGGGCCTGCACGCGGAGTTCGAGTCCGCCGTTACCGGTGCGCAGCCCGATTCGGTGGCGACGGCGTTGATGCAGGCCCACATTCTTCAGCGACGCAACGATACCGAGGGCGGGCGGCGCGCCTTGGCGGACGGCATCGCCCTCCTCCGGATGGCCGAACACCTCAGCGGGCGGTATACCGACGAGATCTACAAGCTGGGTGAGGAACTCGGGCTGGGCAAGCGCGTGTCGCTCGATCCGGATCCGGCGGCGATGGATCGCGTAGGGTTCATCGACTGGGCCGCGTCGCCCCTGAATGCCATGGGCACACGCGAGTCGCAGCCTCGCGAGGTGCCCATCGGCCAGCCCGTGGTCGCGTATTGGGCCCGGGAACCGGAAGGGATTGAGACGGTGAGCGTGCGGCTCGAACCCGCGAAGGAACGCGCCAAGGGGCTGACGCTTGTGCAGGTTCGGCATCGTGCGCGGGGCGGCGTGTCCTGGCAGCGCATCGAGCTGACACGGGGTGATGAAATCGGGGCGCGCTACGTCCATCGCGTCGGCAGCGGCGATGACGCGGGCCCGCTCTTCGTCACCATGGAGCGGGTGGACGCCGACACGATCCGGTGCACCTATTCATCGTCCGTCGTTCAGCCGTAGCGCCGCGCGGGCGCGCGAGAGGGATACAGGGAAGGAGGACACACGGATGCCGCGGATTGTCGTCTGCCGGATGATTCCCGACGCGGGCCTGAAGCTGCTTCGCGCCGCGTTCGGCGAAGAACACGTGCACGTCGCGCCCCAAGATGGGCCCATCGAGCGGGACAGGTTGCTCGATGCGGTTCGCGGCGCGGACGCCCTCCTCCCCATTCTGACGGATCGCGTGGACGGCGAGGCGATGGACGCGGCGGGCGTCGGCCTGCGCGTGATCGCCAATTACGCCGTCGGATACAACAACATCGACGTGGCCGCGGCTACGGAACGCGGCATCCCGGTGACGAATACGCCGGGCGTGCTCACCGATACGACGGCGGATACGGCGTGGGCGATTCTGATGATGACGGCGCGCCGGTTCGGCGAGGCCGAACGCTACGTCCGGGCGGGCAACTGGGGCGGCTGGGGGCCGATGCAGCTACTGGGCGTGGATGTACACGGCAAGACCCTCGGCATCTTCGGGATGGGGCGGATCGGCCAAGCCATGGCGTGGCGCGCCCAGGGGTTCCGCATGCGCGTCATCTACTACGATCCGGCGAGGCCCGAGGTGGACAGAGATCTCGCCGCTACCGCGGTGGACAAGCCCACGCTCCTGGCCGAATCGGATTTCATCTCGATCCACTGTCCCCTGATGCCCGAAACGACGCACGCCTTCGGCCCGGCGGAGTTCGCGGCCATGAAGCCGTCGGCATGCCTGATCAACACGGCACGCGGGCCAGTGGTGGACGAGGCGGCCCTCGCCGACGCGCTGAAATCCGGCACGATCCACGCCGCGGGACTTGACGTGTTCGAAGACGAGCCCGCCATCCATCCCAAGCTTCTGGACTGCGAGAACGCCGTGCTGATCCCGCACCTGGGCAGCGCCACCGAGGAAACCCGGGGTAAGATGGCGCGAATCGCCGCCGAGAATATCGTAGCCGTGCTGACGGGTAAGCGGCCGCCCAACTGCGTCAACCCCGAGGTGCTGTAGGCGCGTTGCGGTTTCCGGCCGCCCATTTGAATCGGCTATAATGCCTTTCCCGAATTCCGGAGCGGTAACCGAAGGAAGAGAACATGTACATTGGGCGAATTGTGAGCGTAGCGGTGACGGCGGATGGGCGCGTGTGCGCCCTGTATCGTGTATCGAGCCGCTCCTTCCCGAATCGCACGGCCGTGTTGGCCGAGGACAAGGTGAGCATCGTGCCGAAACCGGGTTTCGAGACGGATGTTCAGCGGAATCCTTACATTGCGTACAACTGCGTGCGGCTGGTGTGCGGCGGGCAGGTGGCCGTGGTGACGAATGGGAGCCAGACGGATCCCATCGCCGAGAAGATGGCGGCCGGCATGTCTGCGCGCGATGCCCTCGTGCTGTCCATGCTCGCCCTCGACTACGAGAAGGATGACTACAACACGCCACGCATCGCGGCGGTGGCCGACAAGCGGAACGGCACCTGTTGGCTGGGCGTGGTGCGCGACGACGGGCTGAATGTGCGGCGCATCCCCTTGCAGCCCGGGCAGTTCTCGTACGTGGCCACTTACGAGGAGAACGATCTGTCCGGGCCGCAGGACGGCGCGTTCCCCGCCGCGAACGCGGACGAAGCCTGCGATTTCATCCTCGGCGGCGGCGTGTTCGCGGAGCGGGCCAACCCGGTGACGGCGGTGGCGGCGGTGGCGACGGGGACGGGGTTCGAGTTGGCGGCGAAGGACGCGGAGCAGCAGTAATGGCGTCGGAGTTCGCACAGGAGCTGGATCAACTGATCCGGGCACGGTATTCGCTCCTCTACCTGCTGACGTGGGAGGAGGAGCGGGTGCATCAACTCCTGCTGGACATCGCCGAACACCGCAAGAAGGCGCTTTTCGAGTGGAGCATCACGGACGGGCTCCGCTGCACCCACGGGGCCGAGGGGGAGGGCAAGAAGGGGGGAAAGCGGACGCGGGAACTCCTTGCAGTGCTGAACGAGATCCTGCAATCGGGCGATAACGCCATTTACGTGCTCAAAGACCTCCACACCTACCTCGATGCGCCCGAGATCGTGCGGCAATTGCGCGATCTCGGCGAGGCCCTGCGGCACACGAAGAAAACCATCGTCATCCTCTCCCCCGTGCTCAAGATCCCGCCCGAATTGGAGAAATCGGTGACGATCCTCGATCTGCCGCTCCCTACAGCCGGGGAATTGCGCCAGCTCCTCCGGGATCGGATTGTGGGCAAGGGGGGCGCCCGGAGCTTCGCCGTCCACCTCGACAAGGGCGAAGGCGAGGCGCTGGTGCGGGCGGCCCAGGGCCTCACCCTGGCCGAGGCCGAGAACGCGTTTGCCCGCGCCATCGTTCAGAACGGCGTCTTGGACGGACAAGACGTGCAGGCGGTGGTCGATGAGAAAAGACAGATCATCCGCAAGTCGGAGGTGCTGGAGTACTACGACGTTTCGTCGGCACTCGCCGCGGTGGGCGGGATGGATCTTCTGAAAGCCTGGCTCGATAAGCGGGTGCGCGCCTTCAGTGACGAGGCGCGCGAATATGGCCTGCCGCAACCGCGCGGCATCCTCCTCATGGGCGTGCAGGGCTGCGGCAAGAGCCTCGTGGCCAAGACAATCGCGTCGAAATGGAAGCTGCCGCTGCTGCGGATGGACATGAGCCGGATCTTCCAGGGGTACATCGGGAGTTCCGAGCAGAACATGCGGAAAGCGGTGAAGGTGGCTGAGAGCCTTGCGCCGGTGGTGCTGTGGATCGACGAGATCGAGAAGGCATTCTCGGGCGTCGAAGGCTCGGGGAGTTCGGATGCCGGGACGACGGCCCGGGTGGTGGGCACGTTTCTGACGTGGATCCAGGAGAAGACGGCGGCGGTATTTGTGGCCGCGACGGCCAACGAGGTGAAAGGGCTGCCCCCCGAACTGCTCCGCAAAGGCCGGCTCGACGAGATCTTCTTCGTGGATCTCCCCCGGACACGGGAGCGCGAGGAGATCTTCCGGATCCACCTGGCGCGGCTCAAGCGGAATCCGGCGGATTTCGAGCTCGGCGCACTCGCCAAGGAGGCCCGGGGGTTCAGCGGGGCGGAGATCGAACAGGCGATCATCTCCGGCATGCACGACAGCTTCTTCGAAGGCCGGGAAGTGACGACGGCGGACGTTCTGCAGGCCCTGCGCGACGCGGTGCCGCTGTCGACCACCATGCGCGAGAAGATCGAGCGATTGCGGCAGTGGGCGCATGATCGCGCCCGGCCGGTTTCGTCGCTTCAGGTGAAGGTGGAGCCCGGCCATGGATCGGTTTGATTGGCTCGAGATCGATCCGGAAGGACACGACGTCCGGGAACGGGTGCCCGGGTTGCGGCGGCGCCCGACGGACGGGCCCTCGTATCACCGGGCGGCCG
>JAFGTL010000298.1 GCA_016934125.1 Candidatus Hydrogenedentota bacterium | reverse complement strand
CGTTCATGCTGGGCGTGTTCGGCGCGGTGCCGCCGGCGGCCTATGCCGTCATGTGCCTGGCGTCGAGCCGGTTCGTGAGCCGGGCAGAGAACGGGCTGAACTGGGCGGTGTTCGGCGCGTGTGCGTTCATCGGCTTCTATGCGCTGGTGCCGGTGACGCGAATCCCGGTGGTGTGCTGCGCGGCCCTGACGGCGGCCATCGCATCGCTCGCGCTGGTGTGGCCGGCCATGCACTCGTGGATCGGCTCGGATCCGCGGCCCAAGGTGCGCGCGCGCCACATGGGGTTGTTCAACATCGCGTGGAGCACGGGCTACGCCATCAGCCCGCTGCTGGCGGGGCCGTTGTGCGACTGGGATTACCGGCTGCCGTACGTCGTGTTGTGCTGTCTCGCCTTCGCGGTGTTCCTGATCGTGCGTTCGCTGCCCCACGAGCGGGACTACTTCGGGAGCGCGTCGCAGGAGTTGCTGGAGGAGCGGGCCGATCACGACAGGGCGAGCGAGGCCCACCTGCTGTCGGCGTGGTGCGGGGTGATGGTGGCGAGCGCGCTGAACAACGTGGTTCGGGCGATCTATCCGCAGCGCATCGCCGATCTCGTGGCCGCAAACGGGCTGCGGTGGTTTTGCGAGGCGGCGCCCGCGGACATCCTGACGTACGCGCCGGCGACGAAGTTCTCGTGGCTGGCGTCGGCCTTGGCCGCGACGACGGCGCTGTCGTTCGTTGTGATGGGGCGGACGGAGCGCTGGCATCATCGGTTCGGCTACCGGCTCGGCTTGCAGGTGGCGGCGGCCGGGGCGATGTGGCTCCTGGTGCACACGGAGAGTCTCGTGCTGATGATGGCGAGTTTCACGGTGCTCGGCGCGAACCTTGGATTCGCCTTCTTCTCGGGCCTGTACTACAGCATAAGCAATCCGGCGCGGAAACACGCGCGCGCGGCGATCAACGAAGGGGCCATTGGGATGGGCGGGTTCGCCGGGAGCATTGTGCTGGGGCACGTGGCGGGGCGGTATGGGCTCGTCGTGGCGTTCGAGTATGCGCCGGTGTTCGTGGGCGCGGCCCTTGTGCTTCAGGCGCTGCTCCTTTGGCACAGCAAGGCCCGCATGCCGCGCGCCGGAAGCGCGCCGCTCTAACGCCCGGCCGGACTTCAGCCTTCAAGCCACTCGGCCAGCCGCCCCGTCGGATCGCCTTCCCACACGCCGTGCTGCGCCCAGTCGCAGGGCTTGGGCTTGCCCTTACAGGCGAGCGCAATCACCGTGCAGAGGGGATCGGGCGCCTTCCGGGGAAGTCCGCGCAGATACACGTGATCGCCGTGCTGCTCGATGTGCAGCCGCTGGCCGGTGGAGAGCAGTTTCGCGCGGAGGACTCTGGTTTTCAGGCCGGCCAGATGCACTTCGGGGCCGGGCCAGAACCGGATGAGCAGGTAGAGGGTGTTGCCCTTGACGGTTTGGCGGCCGTGGGTGACGAAGTCGCACGCGGCGGGTTCCGAGCCGTAGATGGCCTCGCCGTGGCGCTTCATCCACGCGCCGATGCGTTCCATCCGCTTGACGAAGGGCGCGGGGAACGTGCCATCCGCCTTGGGGCCGACGTTGAGGAGAAGGTTACCGCCTTTGGCAGCGGCCTCGCAGAGCATGTCGAGAAGGAGGCCGGCCGGACGCCAGCGCTCGCCGGCAGCGTATCCCCAGAGGCGCCACGTGGACACCTGGCAGGATTCCCAGAGGCGGCCGCTCTCGGCGGCGATGGTGTGCTCGGGCGTGCCGAAATCGCCCCAGCCGGCGCGTTCGTGGGCGCCGAGGCGGTTGTTGATGAGGATATGGGGCTGAAGGCGGCGCACCATCCGGACGAGTTTGGACGCCTGCCACGCCTCGGAGTTGTGGGGCATCTCGCCGTCGAACCAGAGGAGGTCGATCCTACCGTAGTTGGTGCATAGTTCGCGCACCTGGGCGTGGAGAAAGCGGATGTACTCGGCGAATGCGGCGGGGGCGCGCTGCGGGCCTTTGTAGTACGCGGGAAAGCGGAGGTCGGCGAGCGAGTAATAGAGGCCGACTTTGAGGCCCTGCTTGCGGAAGGCCTTGACGTAGTCGGCGACGAGGTCGCGTCCGGCGGCCGCCTTGACGGCGGTGTAATCGGTGAGGGCGGAATCGAACAGGCAGAATCCGTCGTGGTGTTTCGTCGTGAGGACGGCGTACTTCATGCCGGCGTTCTTGGCGCAGCGGGCCCATGCGTCGGGATCGAACCGCCTGGCGGTGAAACGGGCCGTGAGCCGGGCGTACTCGGCGGGATCGAGGCGCTCGCGAATGAGCACCTGCTCGCCGCGGCCGAGGAGCGAATAGAGCCCCCAGTGGATGAAGAGGCCGAACCGGGCCTGGTTAAACCACTGGTGGCAGGGCTTGACGGCACGGGAAGTCATGTCGGGCGTGTCTCCTTGTCGATCGAGCGGGAACGGGGTTCGGGCCGGGCCTCAGTCGCAGTGAAACACCTCTTCCATGGCCGCCCACCACTCGCCTTCCGCGCGGGTTGGCAGCGGCTCATGACAGGGCTTGCACAGACCCCACCACTTCTGCGTGGTGGGATCGGCGGCCATCTTGGCCATGTCGGCGTCGAAATCGTCGCCGTGGTACTCGAAATAGCTGAACAAATAGCCGTCTTTGTGGTAGATGGAGTAGTTGCGGATGTTGCACTCGCGGATTGTGCGGAGCACATCGGGCCAGACGGCGGCGTGCAGCCGCGCATACTCCTCGAGTTTCTCGGGCCGCACCTTGATCACCATGCCGTAGCGTTCCATAGGGGCCTCCATCAGCCTGTCGGCGATACATCCTGCTCGAACTCGCCGAGATCGAGCGGATAGTTCCCGTATTCACGGATCAGACGCACCAGGTAGTCGTAGGTGGCCGGGGCGACGTTGTCGGGCATGGAGTGATCGGACTGGGGGAGGTAGCCGCCGCCCTTGGCCGCGTTCAGCTTGGTGAGCACTTCGCGGCGGACGGCGTCGCGATCGTTGGTGGCGAGCACGCGCACGTCGATGTTGCCGACGTAGGCGAGGCGATCGGCGAACCGGCGTTTCAGGGGGACGACGTCGAGGCCGGCCTTGGCTTCGAGGGGATTGTAGGCGTCAACGCCCGCCTCGATCAGATCGTCAAAGAGGACGAGGGCGTTGCCGCAGCCGTGATAGACCGTCTTCAGCCCGGCGGCGTGGGCCGCGTCGCAGATGCGTTTGACTTGGGGCTTGTAAGCGCGGCGCCAGTAGTCGGGCGAGAAAAACATACCGCGGTCGTAGGCCACATCGCCCCAGATGTAGAGGCCTTTGAGGAGGCCGTTTGCGGCGGCGATCTGGCCTTCGACGATGCCGACGAGGAAGTCGCCCAGCCGCTCGATGAAGGCGGCCATGCGATCGGGATCTTCGGCGAGCTTGTAGAGGGCATTCTCGGTGCCGATGATGCGCCAGAGCATTTCGTGGGGTTCGCACACGCTGCCGAACACGCAGAACTCGTCTGCGTAGGAACGCACGCGATCGATGTACGAGGGGAGGCCGAGGTTCAGGGCATCGGCCACGGAGTTGATCTGATCGTCGATGGCCTCGTTGAACCGCCGGGGATCGCGGGGATCGTCGAACACGAGCGCATCCATCTGCTCGAAGGACTGGGTGTCGAATTCGAGGTACTGGGGCATGGGATACTGGCCGCGGAGTTCGATGGTTGCGCCGAAGCCCGTCTTGACGAGCTTGCGTTCAAGGGTGTTCTCGATTAACTCGATAGCGCGGATCCGGGGATCCATGTTGGGCACCATGACGACGAGATCGAGATCCCAGTAGCGGTAGGGATCGAAGGTGTCTGGGACGTCCAGTTCACGCTTGGCTCGACGGATGAAATTCGTCCAGAAGAACTCGCCGATGGGCACCCGATCGGGCTGGCGGTGTTCGAGGGCCGCAATCACGCGACGCGTCTTGGCTTCGGCGCTGTTGTTCATGCCGGTGCTCCTCCCCCGCCCCCCAATCGCCCGGGGACGGCCCCTTCCTGACTGTCGTGTGCAGTATACACGCGGGAGGGCCGTTTTCTCACGGCCGAGGCGAACCCTGGGCCGGGGAGCGCGGCGCAGCCACGAAGGTGACGCTCATCGGCGGGAGCTGCGTGCGCCAAGTCCCATCGCGCGTGCCGGATGCGGCCGCCTCGCAGGGGCGTTCGCATGCGAGGGTGTAGACGGTCATAGGCAGCGCGAAGCCTTCGGCATGGACGGGACAGGAGGTGTGCAGGGCGACGTCGTGGGGCGCCGTGTCCTTGTTGACGAGGAGAACGCCCCACTGGCCGGCATCGGCCCAGGCGCAGGCATCGAGCAGGGGGCCGCGCGGGCCCGAGGCGTCCGCGGGGGGCAGATCGACGCGGCAGTCCACCCACTCGCCGCGGACGAGTTGGTTGAACCACCGATACACCCACCCGACGGGCCGCACGTGGATGGGATCGGCGTCGGCCGAGTCCGGCACGAGCCCGAGTTCGCGGCTGGACTTGTCGCGCGATGCGGGGCCGAGCAGGCCGTAGTTGGCGCTGACGAGATCGTGGATCATGGCCGAGGCGAGCCGGGTCGAGTGGAGGTTGGCGAAGACGCTCGCGGCGAAGACCGCGGAGAATTGGGTGGCGGTGCGGGTATCGCGGGGCTTCCAGGCGGCGTAGTTGATGTGGAACTCGTCCATGAACAGGGGCAGTTCCGGGCGGCCGAGTTCGTCGAGGACGCGCTCGATTGCGCGAGTCGCCGGCAGGAAGCGTTTGCCCTCCGTGACACGGAGCAGGAGGGCCTCGTCGGTGGTCTCGGCGCTGCCCGTGGGGTAATCGTGCCAACTTACGAAGTCGACGGCGTCGCCGCAGGCCTCGAGGAAGTCGCGAACGGCCCAGGAGACGGGGGCGCACAGGGCAGGGCCACCGACTTTGATGTCGGGGTTGACGGCCTTCATTTGGCGGGCACACTCGCGGTAGAGGGCGAGCACGGT
>JAFGTL010000297.1 GCA_016934125.1 Candidatus Hydrogenedentota bacterium | reverse complement strand
TTCGACCTTTCGCGCCACTTCCCGGGCGAGCTGCTGGGCTTCCGCGTCGTTCACCTTCTCGGGGCACACGGCCAGCCGCACCTCGCGGCCCGCCTGGAGTGCGTACGACTTGTCCACGCCCGGGAAGCTGCTGGCGATCTTCTCGAGCTGTTCGAGCCGCTTCACGTAGGCGTCCACCGTCTCGCGCCGTGCGCCGGGCCGCGCCGCCGACAGCGCGTCGGCGGCCTGCACGATCACCGCGATGACGGAAGTCTGTTCGAGTTCGTTGTGGTGGGCGCCGATGGCGTTGTACACAAGCTCGTTCTCGCCGTACCGCTTGGCCAGATCGTGGCCGATCACCGCGTGGGAGCCTTCCACCTCGTGGGTGACCGCCTTGCCGATGTCGTGGATGAACGCGGCCCGCTTGGCCTGTTGCACGTTGAGCCCGAGTTCGGCCGCCATAAGCCCTGCCAAATGACACACTTCCTTCGAGTGCTGCAGCACGTTCTGGCCGTACGACGTCCGGTAGTTGAGCCGGCCCAGGAGCTTGACCACCTCCGGGTGCAATCCATGAACGTCCGCCTCGAGACAGGCCTGTTCTCCCGTTTCACGGATGGTTCGGGCCATCTCCTGCTCGACCTTGGCCACGATCTCCTCGATCCGCGCCGGGTGGATCCGCCCGTCCTGAATCAGCCGCTCGAGGGTGACTCGGGCCACCTCGCGCCGCACCGGGTCGAACCCAGACAGGATCACCGCCTCGGGCGTGTCGTCAATGATGACGTTGATGCCCGTCGCGCTTTCGAGGGCGCGGATGTTGCGGCCCTCGCGGCCGATAATCCGCCCTTTCATCTCGTCGTTCGGCAACGACACCACCGAGACCACCGCCTCGGTCACGTGGTCGGCCGCACAGCGCTGAATGGCCTGCCCGATAATCCACCGCGCCTTCTTTTCGGCGTTCTCGACGAGTTCGTCTTCGATCCGCTTGAGCCGGAGGGCCGAATCGCGCCGGACCTCGCCCTCCAACTGACGGAACAACTCCTCCCGGGCCTGGTCGGCGCTCATGCCCGACACGCTTTCCAGGCGTTCGGTCTGCTGGCCTACGAGTGCGTCGAGGCGCTCGCGCTGCTCGTCCATACCGCGCTCGCGCTGGGCCAGTTCGCTTTCTTTCGCATTGATATCGTTGGCTTTACGTTCGAGGGCCTCGACCCGCTTGTCAACGGCCTCCTCTTTGGCCAGGATGCGTTTCTCGAGGGCCACGAGTTCGCGGCGTTGTTCGCGGGCCTCTTTCTCGATTTGCGCGCGGAGCTCAATCCGCTGCTCTTTGATGGTTGTGTTGGCTTCTTTGATGATCGAAGCGGCTTCGCGTTCTGCATCAGAGACGGTTTGGGCGGCGTTCCGCCGCGCCTTCCCCATGACGCTTCTACCGAACAGGCGCCCGCCCACGAAGAACAGGCCCAAGCCGACCACGAAGCCCACTCCGATCCACACGAAAATGAGTGGATCCGACATGGGCAAATACCTCCACCCCTCCGGGGGGTTCGCTCACGCCCGACTCAGACTTGCAGGACTAGGGGAGGGGAAGGAGGCCGTGTGGTTGTCCATTCCAGGCCACAAGGTGATGTGGCTTTCGCAGGAGTCCATCCTTGAAGAAGTCCAAAGATAGCCGCAATATAGAAGAACCGCCACCGTGGCGTGAACGACACATACGCCCCAGACCCTCGCCGTATCTCGCAAGCCGATCAGGCATCAATAAACTCCATTCCGGCATCAAGTATAAGTGCCTCGGCGGGCTAAGTCAATTTGTTTTCACATAAGCCCAATGGCTCGCCAACGATCCACAAATAGTCTCGCAAAAACCGGCTTCTTGTGTTACCCTTTGTTGCGGGTGCGTTGCGTGTCGCGTGCAAGGGGATTGTGCGCGAAGCGGAAGACTGCGCCTGCCGCTCTCCGTACCCCGTTCCGACGGTGCTCTGCGCGCTGCAGCCGGGAGCGGCCGGGCTCGGTGGCGCCGCTGTCCACAGGGATACAGGAGCCGACAGCATGCAGGCTGAGTTTGTAAACCCTTTTGTTGAAAGCCTCTACGACCTTTTCAGGACCATGCTCGGCTCACGCGTGTCGCGCACCGGGCTCGCCGTGTCTGACGGGCGCAAGAAGCCGCACGAAATTATGGCTTTGATTGGATTCAGCGGCCGTGTCAAGGGAACCGCCGCCCTCGCCTTCCCCGTCGAGACGAGCTCGGCCATGATCACCCAGCTCATCGGCCCCGGCCCCCACGACGACGAGACGGTGTCGGACGCTATCGGCGAGCTTGTCAACATCGTGGCCGGCGCGGCCAAGGCCAAGATCTCCGAAGCCATCGGCGAGGTCCTCGAACTCAGCCTGCCCTTGGTGATTCGGGGCGACGACTACGACGTGTTCTCGCCCTCGAACGCCGTGTGGCTCGAGATTCCCTTCACCAGCGGGCTCGGCGCACTCACCCTCCAACTCAGCTTCGACGCGAGTCTGAGGAACTAGGCGCGATCCGCTTCCACGAGGGCCGCGTGCAGGCCGCGCACCGACTCAAACACGAAATCCGGGCGCCGCGCCATCCCCTCCAGATCGCCCGGGGCGCTCTCGCCGGAAAGCACGAGAATCGAGGCGATACCCGCGTTGTACGCCATCTGCATGTCCGTGTAGAGGCGGTCGCCCACCATGGCCGACGTCCCGGCGCGGGCGCCGATCTTCTGCATGCCCATGGCGATCATCTCCGGGTTGGGCTTGCCGATCACCTTCGGGCGGCGGCCCGTCGCCTCGAACAGCAGGGCCGCCATGGACCCGCAGTCCGGAATCGGGCCGTAGTCCGTCGGGCATACCTTGTCCGGGTTCGTGGCGATGTAGGGGATCCCGGCCCGGAGCAGCAGGCAGGCCCGCTCCAACTTCCCGTAGGTCAAGGTCTTATCGAAGGCAAGCACGACCGCGTCCGGGCTGTCGCCGTCAAGAACGAGGCCGGCG
This sequence comes from Candidatus Hydrogenedentota bacterium, assembly GCA_016934125.1. Taxonomy (GTDB): domain Bacteria; phylum Hydrogenedentota; class Hydrogenedentia; order Hydrogenedentales; family SLHB01; genus JAFGTL01. Next base: position 1,300 of record JAFGTL010000297.1, on the reverse strand, counting down.
GCGCACAGTTCCTCCTCGAATGACGGCGTGCCGAGCACGTACACCTTCCGGTATGGAGTGTCGCCGGCCAGATACCGGGCCGTGGCCTCGCCGGCGGTCAGGATGTTGTCCGGGCCGGCATCGATGCCCATTCCAGCGAGTTTGGCGCTGTATTGGGCCGCATCCGCCGAGGGGTTGTTCGTGAAGAAAAGATATCGCCGGCCCGATTCCCGCAGGTAGGCCACAAACTCGGGCGCCCCTGGGATGAGGCGCGAGCCCAAGTAAACGGTGCCGTCCATGTCGAGGAAAAGATGGCGCAGATTCGATAGCGGGACAGGGGGCATGCGGAATCCTCTCGGCGGCTGCACGCGGCCAGGGCGTCACCGCTCTTCGTTGGCGCCCTCAGCGGCCTTGGCTGCCTTGGCTGCCTCGGCGGCGTCACGCGCGGCGCGGCTGTCGCTCTGTGTCTGTTCGACGAGCAGGCGCTGTTGTTCTTCCATGCGCTCCTCGTGGACGCGATCGCCGGATTCGTCGGCGCGGCGGCCATCGAGCTCGGCGAGATGCTCGCGGCGGCCGTAGAGGATGACGGTGTCGGCGTTGCGGATGTAGGTGCGGCCCGTCGGCGTGCCCACGTACTCGCCGTCGGCCCGGCGGATGCCGAGCACCTGGATGCCCTCGTCGGCAAGGCGGAGTTCGATGAGGTTCTTGCCCACGAGCCAGTCGCCGGCGAGCACCTCGAGTTCGTTTACGGCGAATCCGTCCGACAGGTGGAGCAGCCCGACGTAGTCGCGGACTTCGAGGTTGGTGAACCGCTTGAGGGCCCAGCCGATGATACGGAACAACTGGCGGTCGACCCAGTTGCTCGACGCCACCATCCACAGCACCAACAGGCCCAGCGCGAGCCACAGGACACGGTAGAAGAGGCCGCTACCCTCGCCGGCCGAGTCCTGGAGCCCGACCACCACGGGGATCAACGACGTGATCGCCAGCACCACGGTGCCGTTTCCCATGAGCATGAGGATCATGATGATCCGCCGGCGCACCGGGTGCTCGGCGATGCGCTCCGCCTCGCGCGTCGTGAAGCCGCATCCCGTGAAGGCCGAACGCGCCTGAAACCGGGCCAGATCGTGGGACAGCCCCGTGAACACGAGGGCGCACGTGGCGATGCGCGTGATCAACAGGCCCACCGTCAAGACGACCAACAGCGCGACAATTCCCGAAATGGCTTCCAACTCGATGACTCCCGCGCCGGATCGCGGCGCGTCCGGCGCGTATTCTCGCCCACCGGCCCGCGCGCTTCAAGTCGCCGGGGGGGGGGGGG